>JAEORY010000335.1 GCA_016840645.1 Candidatus Borrarchaeota archaeon
TAGCTACAAGAATCAATAAACCGTTAAACTACTGACGTAAGAATCTACCAGTTAATATTAAAATTGTTTTAATCAAGCTGTTCCCATTTTCATTCTATGCTTATACTTTGGTTTCTTTAAGTATGCTAGTATTGACAATAATTGGTGTTAATAGTAATGTATTGATCAAACTCCTAGAACCCCTTGCAGTTGTTATGCTTATTCCTATAATATTGTTAATATTTGGTGGAATAACATACGACATCCAAAAACAACAAATCATATAGATTCTCTTCTATCGATATTCAAAATGAGTTAACAATAAAATCATCGAGTATATACCCATAGATAATTTTGAGTTATAGTAAATAAAAAATCACTCTAATAGTAAGAGAACTCGAAAGACCAACACAATTAGGAAGAAAACAAAACAAACTAAAATCCATGTTTTGCTGATGTACTGTGTGGCTTACACTGTATGTATCGTTGCTTATCGTATTGGTCGTTCTGAGTTGCGTCATAGTGTAGCGTTCTTCGTTTAGAGATAGGTGCATGATCTGAGTTATGTTACTAGTGGATGCTTTGTTTAAGGATGTAACTGAAGAATCGTTGAGGTTAGGATACTTTCACTTTAACGATTCAATAAGATTGTTTTAAACATGATTACTCTTCAGAAGGATACTGGTACTACTGAAAAACAGGTGAAGACACACAAAAACTCAATTATTAATTCTGCTTGCGCACGTTATATGAGAGTTTAAAAAACTAATTCAATGTATCTAAAAATTGGACTGTAGCAGCGATGATTTGGTCTTGTTGTTCCGCCACAGAAATTGTTGCAATGCCATCACCTTTTTGAAAACTATAGTCGGCATACTGGCGATGGTTGCCTCCTTCTATGACAATGAGTATGGCTGATTCGGAAATGGCTTCGTAGAACCCTTTTTGTTTAGTAGCCCCTGGATCTCTTGACCCTATTATAGTTAGAATAGGTATTTGAAAATCTATAAAATCTTCATAGTTTGCGGGATATGAGGCAAACATGATTAGCCCGTCAAGATTATCCTCGTTGTTTTTAGTGTATTCAGCCGCCATTGCGCCACCGAGTGAGTGCCCACCAATTACCCATGAATTAATTTCTGGATATTCTGCCCGAATTCTGTCAGCTCGATTAATACCCATGAATGCAAGATTGAGAGGCATTTTGGGAATAACAACCAGATATCCTGCATCTGCGATACCTTGTGCGGTTATTGCATATGCTTCTGGATCAACAAGTCCACCTGGATAGTAAATCAGACCTCTGTCGGTATTGGAATTCGGTTGAAATACGAGTAGACCACCTTCCAGCTGAACATCGTTTTCATTCAACACATTAACTGCACGTTCTGTTGCTTCCTGAGCACTCAAGGTTGCCCAACCAACCAACCCCACCGTCCCAATTAGGAGAATTATAAGAAAAGCGTATATCAATCGACGCAGGTTTTTCATTAATTTGCACATGTTTGGGTAAGGTATAAACCCAACTTTTTACTACGCTTGCGCAAGTGAAAATGAAGACCTCCGTTTTTAGTTAAAGGAAACACGCGAGGCGCGGTAGCTGAGATTGTTGAAGAGGCTATTCCTCTAATTGAGGCTAGTTACACTGAAGCAGCTGACTTTAACGCGGTCAAGATTTTTAAGATTAGAAAACCAAGGTTCAGCGCACGCGCCAATCATTAATATCCGCAAGATGTTTTGTATACAAAACTTGCAATAAACAGAGAAATCATTGCACTCACCAGACTATAAAATACCCACTTAATCGAACTATTTTTTGATAACGTCTTTTTAACTAGAAAGACAACAGGAATACTCCAAGCTACAAGGCTAAAAGAATATACTACCAATATTCAATAAACTATACAATTTTATCGACCTCCAAATCCAATCCTACTTATTGGGCAAGGAGCGGTGATATTTGTAATAATCCCCGACCTTTAATTGAATGTGATCCCTAATGTGACAAAATATATTTACAAAGTATTCAATTAAGAACAGGTAACAATCGGAGTGGAATAAAAATATCATTCGGCTATGGAGAATACTCATACGAGCTGGTTGACGGATGGGCGAAGCTGCCAAAAAACTGGTCATTTCTTGACGTTGGAGGACTCACAGTTGATTCAAAGGACAGAGTGTACGTATTTAACCGGAGCCCTCACCCCGTGATAATCCTTGACCGTGACGGGAATTTCCTTGGTTCATGGGGAGAAGGCTACTTTAACCGACCACACGGAAGCCGTTTCGACCATGAAGGAAATCTATACTGCAGCGATGATGGGAATCACACAGTCTCCAAATTTACAACGGATGGCAAGCTGCTTAAAGTCATCGGGCAAAAGGGTAAGCCTTCAGACACAGGCTACACGCCTCAGGCGACGCTCATGGATAGCCTGAGAAGCATTAAACGTGGTGGATCACCGTTTAACCGCCCTACAGGTGTAGCCTTCTCAGCTGGAGGCGAGTTCTATGTCTCTGACGGTTATGGTAATGCGCGTATACACAAGTTTTCCCCAGAAGGTGTTCTACTCTTCTCCTGGGGTGAGCCGGGTAATAAGCCCGGCGAGTTTATGTTGCCTCATAATGTCTGGGTGGACAGGCTTGACCGTGTCTGGGTTCCCGATAGAGAGAACAACCGTATACAGATATTCGACGCTAACGGAAGATATCTCGATGAGTGGACTGACGTCACCCGCCCAACCGATGTATATATCGATAAAGATGACACAGTCTATGTGTCGGAGCTTGCACCGGGTGTGAGTATATTCACGTTTGATGGTAGGCTAATTACACGTTGGGGAAACGAGGAGAAAGATCCGGCTACCGATCTATTTAGTGCGCCTCATGCCATCGCTCTCGATTCTAGAGGCGATATCTATGTGGGGGAGGTAGCTATGACGCATTCTAAACACGATAAAGGGAGTAGGACTGTTCAGAAATTTGTTCGAAAACAGTAGTTAGATGATGTAGGAACAAAACAATGCTTCATGCGCAGGTCGATTAAAAAATTCATGTTTTTTTTAAATTTATGAAAACTTTTTCCATCTTTTTAGATAATATGTGAGGTATCACACCCTTTCACTATTCAGAATTTTAGCTTTCATTGATGCAAGCGTTCAGATTTATTTACTGCTATCTAGAAAGGAGGTTAGTATTTTCATGAAATTATCCATCGATACTACAGGTAGTGCATGACCTCCAGGTAGAGTATATACTTGGGCGTCAGGAAAGTTCTCTCCCAAGACGTCTATAATCTCCATCTGAAGTTTAGATGAACCTTCACCCTTGAAAAGCAAGACCGGCTTGTTGAAACTTCTCACCCTCTCCATGCTGTCCTCATGACGGAAAGGAGTGTCACCCATACGTTGAGATTGACGGTGCTTCACCCATGAGGGCCAGACGGGGAGTTCTTTGGGATCAACATCGGGAGGAACAAGCCCTACCGCATGGGCAAACCACTCTAACTGGGCCTCGGTGACATCATCAGAATCTAGGGACTGAAACTTTTTCTGCTCATCGGCTAGTTCTTTGATGGATTTACCTACGCTTCTCAGAACCCAGAAAGCCGCTGGTTCTATCAACGTTAGGGTTCTTACCTTTTCAGGGTTGTCTAACGCGTAGTTTAGCGCGATCTCTCCTCCATAAGACCACCCAAGATAGTGAGCCTGTAGGATATTATTCTGCTCAACTGTCTGGGCCAGGGCTTTAGTTTCGTAGTCTACTGAGTAATCCTCTGGAAGTGGCTCATTCCTGATTCCTAAGTCGACGTTCAGAGGTTGAACACGTACTACCCGATAGTTTTTAGCTAGCTGCTCGGCGTGAGGGATCATAGTTAGCCACCCTGTTAGCCCTCCGAGTACAAGCACAACGAAGTCCCCTTTCCCGGTGGTCTCTGCCCTCATACTAAAGGTTGACATAAGCTTCATGGATCCCATTTTTATCATAAAATAAAAACGCATGCTCAGAGCTACAATAAATGTATGCTAAATCATTTTGAAAAAGAGTTAGGCATACTACCTCCTATCCGTATCATTATTTTCTAGTATGTAATTAATAACACTATTCCGCTCGTAAAACTCCTAAGTATGCCTGGATTAGCGAGTTAGTCTAGTAAAATCGTCTATTAGAAAAAAAATCAATAAAACTCGTGATTTTTCCCTTATGGAATCTAACCAAGAGATATACTGGCGGAGGTTACTATTTTAACGCTTCCATCACTTAACTTAACCATTAATGCACCCAAGTCATCCACATCCACTGCCTCCCCAGTAAAACTTTCATTCCCCTCAGATACAATGACTTTCTTTCCTAGAACAGAATCGAGTCTTTTCCATTCTCCTATAACTTTGTCGAGTTTCACTGGATCTCTGTAATATTCTTCCATTTGTTGAAGTAGCTTAGTTAAAAAATGCTCAGTGTCAATTTCTTCTCCCTTTTCAGCAATCAAACTTGTAGTGTTTTTTTTGATCTCGTCCGGGAGAGAACTTGAGGCATTATTAGCATTTATACCGATGCCAATAATTACATAATCCAGAACTTGATCTGTGGAAGCAGTCTCTGTTAATACTCCGCAGACTTTCTTTCCATTCACAAAGATGTCATTTGGCCACTTTATCCTAGCCTTAATTTCATAATCCTTCTCCAATGTATTAACAATAGATACGGCTGTTAGAGAAGTCAGCTTAAAGGCTTCATTTATACTTATTTTCGGTCTTAATACCAGTGAAAACCATAACCCGCCTTTAGGAGAAACCCATTTTCTATCGAATCTTCCCCTACCGTTGAACTGTTTCTCAGCAACAACAATAGTCCACTCTGGTGTTCCCTCCAATGCAAGCTCTTTAGCGACATCGTTTGTGGATGATACCTCTTCAAAAAAATGTATATTCTTACCGAATGAAATATCATCTAAGGGTGAGTCTTCAATCACGCCAATATTTCCCTCTTTTTCATTAAATAACATTTCATTATCGAATTCTTTAGCAAATTGCTGGAGTGTCTTTCCGGGCAAAAATATTATCTATTTAAGCAATCA
>JAEORY010000336.1 GCA_016840645.1 Candidatus Borrarchaeota archaeon
AAAAATTATTTCATCAATTAACTCGTCTTTTCCTCTTACATAAAATATAGGACCATCTATTCGATGTATTAGAATTTTTTTTGGATACTTTTTCTTAATATCATACACTTCTTTTAAAGAATGATGACTATTAAATAAAATTATATCTGCATTTTTTGGATCTTCCGAATATACTCCAGCGTCCCTGAAATAACTACGAAGCGCTTTTAAGAATTGATTACCTCCTCCCCAGGGTCCAACAGTGAATTTATATAAAATATGTAGTGTGGGGAACATTGTAATCTCCTAGGTAGTTTGCTCTTAAAAACAAAGTCAGGTATTCTCTTATACAGTCTTCTTTTTCACCGTAGAAATTTGCTGTAAATGTTCTCATAATATTTCCTTGAAATTTCATCCCATGAATATTTTCTAATTGTGTTTAATGCATTATTCACTATTTGATTCGCTAAGGTCTTATTCTCTATTATGCTTGTCGCTTTTTCAGAAAGGCTTGTCGTATCATCAACTTCTGTTAAAAGCCCGTTGTACCCCTCCTTTATAATATCAGTTGCCATGCCAACCTTCGTAGATATAATAGGCACTCCTGATGCCATTGACTCTAATATCGCCTTTGGACCGCCTTCTACTCGCGATGCTACAATATATAAGTCCAAAGCATTGTAATAGTGTGGAACTTCTAAATAATTCCTTAAGAAAACGTGTTTATAAGGGATATTTCTTTTAGCCAATTCTCGTTTTATATAGCCTCTGGCGGGTCCTAATAGTAAGATAAATATCGGAAAGTCTCTTTTTATCTCATCTGCAACACTTACAAATGTATCTGGGCCTTTAACCCATTTTGGCTCTAAACCTTCGCCCCATCCAAGTCCATCCTTCTGAAATGATCCGATTACTATCGTATCTTTTGGAATCCCCAGTTTTTCTTTTATTTTTTGCTTTTCTATGAGAGAGATGGGTCTAAATAGTTTTAAGTCTACACCAAGGGGGATAACAACGATTTTTTCTTCTGGAATGCCGATTTCGATAAGATTTGCTTTTGTGATTGTAGAAGCAGTGTGAATAGAATCTACAAATTTTTGTGCCTCTTTTGCATATTTGATCCTCGGATGATTAGGCATGACATGAAACCATGTTAAAACAATTTTATTCTGCTTTTTTGGTGTTTGGAATCCTTCAGAGGTAAGAAAAGTATTAACTGCTCCAAAGTGGATTATTTGATCTTTGATACCTTCCTGGGTTATAGTTGATCTTGCTTTCAGTAATCTTTGCGCGTTCAAATTTTCTGTTATGTATTTTCCATCCCATTTGATTGACCACTCTACAGGTACTCGTTCTATCACATAGTATAGCCTAGAATATGGTTTTCCAATCTTTCTCCATAAAATGTTTTTAATTTTCTCACGTGAAATAACGCTTAAAGGTATCCAGCGCATTTGAATGCCTCTAAATTATTTAAATTTCTGTCCATTTTGATGATGAACTCCGAAATAATTGTACCTCTCTGAAAATGCAATAATCGACTTTATAACTTATTTAACTACCTTATCTTTCAAACGGTTTTGTCATTCAAATTACTCGAATAGAAATAATCCAACTTTATTATCGGTTAAAAACGTGTATTCGATGAAGTAAATAAAGAAGACGAACGTATGTTCCTTTGTATATACTTGAAGCCTTTAATTAAAAGTTCCAAAGGATGAGATATAAATAAACCATAAGAAACCTGCAATAGAAATGGTAGTTTTCAGTATTGTTTATAATAGCCTTAAAACTCTTGATTGAGATCGGTAAAAATCGAGCACAAAAAGGAGCAGAATAATGAAGTTATTGATGGTAGGATTTGATGGGCTGGAGCCTGCCATGATCACGAAACTTCCAACATTTGGAAAATTTCGAAAGAAACTCCACCTATTACGCACCGTGCCGAGTACAATGACCGAGGAGGCTTGGGGTGCGATGTACACTGGACGACCACCTTCAGAGATCAACGTGATCGCCTTATCTCGCGATCCAGATAGAGTTGCAACGTTGAAAGGGATCGGTGCACAGACAATATTTGAGGCTTTGGGAGAAGCAAGATTACGAATTGGTTGTATTGGGATGCCAATGACGTTCCCTGTGAAAAATATTGATGCTTTCATGGTTGCTGGGTTTCCGATTACGGCTCCTCAATATCGGAATGATGATGAGTATTTCTACCCTCCTGCTATCAAGGAAATCGTCTTATCATCTTATTATGCTTACTTATGGGCTAATGAGGAAACACCTCCTCGCAAAGAAGCTGTAACATTTGAAGCGATTGATAATTCAATTGAACGAGAATTGGAAAAAATAGCTTGTGTTCACCAAATATTGAAGGAACTTGGTTATTTTGATTTGGATTTCTTAGCAATTGGTTTTTCTTTCACCGATATTGCGGCTCACTGCCGTAGAATTTATCCCATTGATCAAACCTATAAAGCAGCAGACAAGGCGCTAAAAGAGATTTTTAAATTCTTTGAATTCGATAACTTGCTAATCGTCAGCGATCACGGGTTAGCTATGGTGCCTTGGCGAGGCAAACCGTTCAGAGAAAACCCTGAAACTACCCATCGCCAGTATGGGACATGTATTTGTGAAGGAAAGGATATTGAACTCGCGCTAAAACAAATCAAAATTAGAAAATATCTACAGTTTATCCGGAAAATGCTAAGCCGTCCAATTTCGTGCATCTTAAAACTTGTCCGAAAACTAAAACGTGCATGGAAATTCAGAGAATATGGGATATTATTTTACCTGCTTAATTCTATCGATATCACTGATGTGTATAGTCTTATAACCAGGGTCTACGGACTCCCACAGAAATCAAAACTTGTGAAGCAAAAAAGTGAATACACTGAGGAAGAACTCCAGTCCATCAAGGATCAACTGGAACTCTTAGGATATATGTAAACTTTGAATAAGTGGACTAGTGATCAATTTTTATTAAAATATCCTCCAATTTAAAGAATGATCAAATTAAATTCTTCAAGTGTTACTTGATTAAGGCTAGATTGATCTGAGTGGTTTAATTATGATCAATGAACCGATAATTAGCGTAGTAATGGCAGTTTATAACAGCGAAAAATATATTCGTGAAGCTGTAGACAGCATTCTCAATCAGACATTTAGAAATTTCGAGTTTATTATCATAAACGATGGATCTACCGATAAAACACAAGAAATCCTTGAGTCTTACAATGACCCACGCATTGTTCTGACTCATCAAAAACATATGGGGCTTACAAAATCATTAAATAAAGGAATCGCTCTAGCAAAGGGAAAATACATTGCACGACAGGATGCAGATGATATTTCACTGCCTGATAGGCTCGAAAAGCAAATCGAATTTTTGGAACTACACAAGGATATCTCACTCATTGGCACTGCAGCCAAAATCATAGATATCAGAGGCTTTTATCTAAAAACAATCAAATACCCAACAGACCACTCTTCACTAAGGATTGCCATTAAACATTCTAATCACTTTTGGCATGGTTCGGTGATGTTCAGAAAGCAAAACTTTTTCGAATTAGGAGGATATCAAGAAATACTCTTTACAGCACAAGATTACGACCTATGGTTGAGGTTTGTGGAGAAATTCAAGGTCGCAAATCTATCGGATCCTCTCTACAAATACCGTCTTAACTATCTTTCACTTTCCTTCAAAAAAATTGTTTATCAAAGGAGAATGGCAATATTTGCAAGAGAGTTGGCTCGTGCAAGAAAAAAAGGGATTAAAGAGAAGCAGATCATCAATGTATTGGAGAGTTACTTGAAATTACCCTTGAGCGTGGCTGAAAAGAGAGAAATAATTCAAATTTACAACCCATGGGGTCGATTGTTATTGAGACATAACAAGAAAAACCAAGCCTTTTTATTGATGAATGAGATTTTTGAATATCATCCCTCTAATCTCTTTAAATTACTTTTCAAAGCCACAAAAACGTTAAAGTCAGCATTCATTCTTGAGTCAGTTATAAGAATGTGGTTCTTCCTTGAGAAGCTTAGAGGATTAAGAAGAAAATCAAAATATTTTAAATACGCTACGGTCCCTCTACTCCCGCTAGATTTTTCTTATTAGTATCTGTCAGCTTTTATAATCCTCTCCGCAAGAAGACCCCCCAATGTGTTGGGGGATAAATGAATTGCGTGTTTTACGTGTTTCACTTTCACCGTAGTGTCCCCCAGCTTTAAATAGGGTTTTGCGGATAGTAACTCTAGTGACATGAATTTCAGGGGAACACAGGGAGAAATATGATGACACGGACGTACAAATTTCGCCTGTATCCAACCACACAACAACAGATGACGTTAACTCAATGGCTTACTACCTGTCGTTTGTTGTATAATGACTCTCTGGCAGCGCGAAAAGAGGCCTGGCACACTCACCAACACTCAGTTACCTATTATGAACAAGCCACCCAACTACAAGTCGCTAAGCAGACCAACCCGTGTTTGAAGGCGGTGCATTCTCAGGTACTCCAAGATGTGCTGAGAAGACTGGATAAGACCTTCACCAACTTTTTTAGGCGTCTTAAGAAGGGGGAACACGCCGGTTACCCAAGATTTAAAGGCAAATACCGGTATGATTCCTTCACGTACCCACAAAGTGGGTTCACCCTCGAAAAGAACAACAAGAAACTCCGGCTCTCGAAAATTGGAGGTATCAACATTACACTCCACCGCCCGATACCTGCTGAAGGAGTGATCAAGACCTGTACTATTACACGCGATGTCGACCACTGGTATGCCTGCTTTACAGTAGCACTTCCTGATCCCGAGTCTGAGTCTCAGAGAGAGCTAAAGAAGGCGATAGGGGTGGATGTCGGGCTGACGAGTTTGTTAACGTTACATAATGGAGAAACAATAACTAACCCTCGCTGGATGAGAAACTCGGAGAAGAAAGTAGCCAAAGAGCAGCGAAGGCAAGCTAGGAAGCAGATAGGCTCAAATAACCGTCACACGCAGAACAAAAAGGTAGCACAGCTACACCGGAAGATACGCCATCAGCGAAAGGATTTTTATCATAAGCT
>JAEORY010000337.1 GCA_016840645.1 Candidatus Borrarchaeota archaeon
ATGAGCCCATAAATGTGTATCCAGACTCAAGCATAGCGTCTCTTGTGCCTTTACTGTATAAACCCTCTTCAAAAGCTCGACGGTGAATATCATCAATCTTTCTAATCATATTTCTAACATCTCTTACAAAATCAGATCTAGAAACTTTTTCATCAAAAACAATAGGTTTAGCTTGCGCTATATTTCCATCCCAAATAACAGGGGACGCTTTACCTTCGGCATCATGAATAAGGGCAGTTGCGTTACCGCCTTCTGCAAGAATAACAGGCTTACGAATGTAATTTTTCCATTCCAAAACTAAGTCTTTTAAATTCATTTTTTCCTCTTTAAGTTAAGTATTACTTAGATATTATATTGTCACTACTAAGACTCACCTAAAATATAGAGAGTTGCAAAACACAGAAAAAGAACAATAGAAAAAATACAACTACTTCTGCGCCAATTGTCATTTTAGATGACGCAATTTGGACATATCAGTCTAAACCCTGATTCATCAACTGTAACATGCCAAGAATCAAGCAAGGTCTTGTCATTTTTATCAAAAGAAGTTTTGCATACTGCACATGAATTAGACATATTTGATATTGTCTCTTCAATCTCTTCCATTTTTTCAACTACTTTTGATCCGTACACCTTCTTCATTGCTCTTCTTTGCTTTCTATTCATTTTTAGCTCCCTTCTCAAGCAATAGATATTGTTCTTCAAGATTTTGAATTTCCGCCATAACCTTTCCGTAGGAACGCAAATCTCCATTTCGCTGAAGCTGAACTGATTGTTCATAAAGCTTTGATATTTTCTTTTCTAAATCTTTTCTTGGGTCAGAAATAAAAAGCGATTTTAAAAAATTAAACATCTTTCAGACCCAGTCTTGATATAAACCAAAAGAAAGTGACCATACAAAAGGTCCATATTACTGCAATAAAATATGCAAACTGGTGGTATTCAATCATTCTTCGTTCTCTCTAAGAAGTAATATCTAAATTAAAAGCATGAAAAAGAGCAATAACCGCATCGAACTCTTCATATGTTAGAGAAAAGTTCTTTTCATTACCACAATGAAACAATGACACATCGTATCCTTCACCATTGATCCATTCTGTAAGAGTAATGTAAGAATTTTTATTTTTGCCTGTCCCCCACATAGATGTAAAAGACAAAGTTTTTGTTTTAACCATATTTTCTTTGATTTTCATTCTTCGTTCTCCTCGATGTAGATATAGAATGACTTGATAGATTCTCTGATCGTCTTTTTTGTATCAACATCAAATATATCTACTAAAACATATGGATCTCTTTCAAGAGAGATAATCTTTACCTTTCTTTTCGGATCTTTTTGAACCGGTATATCAACAAAAGACTTGATAGGATAATCAGTGAACCACATTATTCTTCATTCTCCTTGTCTGGAAGCATTCCGGCGGCGGTCATAGCCTCAATCGTCATAGGAAAGTCTCCCTGCTCTTCTACAAGTCGTAGCATTTCTGCTGCGACCTCACGAACCTCCAGCTGGGCGTGTTCGTCATTTCGTAGTTTCTGGAAATGAGAGAAAGATCTCCAATTAAACATAATGTCGCAAGTGATCTGAATGCCGTAGGGCAGGTAAAGGCGAGCACTTTCCTTCGCACGCTTTCGTGAATAGCGCTTCTCTTCTAGACGGGAAATACACTTGTGATAACGATCATAAGCATCCTTGACAAAGGACTCTAAATATTCTTGTTCTTCTTCGTCCCAATCAACAGGCAAGTAATACTTATCAACCTTGAATTCCTTGTAGCGTGCCGACTCTGCGTTGATATTTACGCCAATGCGGTGCTTAAGTAGGTGGATGTGCGTAGCGATGTCGGTCGTTACGAGAAAGTGAAGAGACGACTTCTCGAACGGTGTATGATGCCCTTCAGTTGCGAGCATTTTGAGCAATTTCCCAACTCTTGCGAGTTTCTTTGGTCCGATCTGCCTAGATGTCGAGGTCCAAGCCGAAAGTGCGTGTGTTAGGTCACTTCCATAAGACCCTATTAGTTCTACTTTGTTTTTCATTTGTTCTCTAAAATTAGTCTTTAAGCAATTATAACACAAAACAAAATTTTAAATATTTTAAAATGTTTAATTCATGAACATTTTACGATTTTTTATTATTTTAATCTGCCCGCCCCTTGTGATTTCCATTTCCACCTGCATAAGCAACATGACGCATTGGCCTATTTCCAATGTTAGTCTGGACTCCTCCAAGTTGGCAGGACTTACCCTTATGGTAGCCTGTAACTGCCTTCCACGCACTTGAATAAGCTTCCCGGTCGCCATCTGACTCAAATGCAACGATGCTTAATGCATTAGCCTTACCGTCTCCGGCCTGGAGTCCGAGATACTTAACTGCTGTTTCTGTTCCTAGCTCTTTAACGCAATCCGGGCATTCATTGATCTTTCCTCCGGCGCGCTGTTTTGCAGTAGAATTAAGGTCAAACTCAATTTCGCAATGAATACAGACTCTTTTCTTTTTAATCAATTTTCTCTCCTTGCTCTTTTATCTTAACACAAAGCTTGAGAATTTGCGCTCTCTTCAATTATATCAGAAGCCCAGTCTGTCACATACGTTGGACCATATTTTTGTTCAATGACTTTTCTATATTTACCAATAAAAAAGATAGCATTTTCAGGACTAACTAAGCCTGACGAGAAAATAAAATCTAGTGACTTTTTAATGTAAGGCTTTACTAGACTAAAAGAATACTTTTTGTCAAAAATTTCAGAAGCAGATCTCACCAAAAGTTCTTCAAGATTTTCTAAAGAACTTTTTGAGACTTTTTCTAATCCGCGACCATTAAGATATTTGACTACTCTTTGAAGAGTATACGGAGATTCTGTATGACTAATAACAAGCTCTTTTGCTTCGTCTGCTTTGTTAGCACCTTCATCATATACAAGATAGTATTTTTTATTAGTTTGTACAATTGCGTAGCAGGAATTTAAAAAATCAAAAGAGTCGAATGTTTGTTCAACAGTGTCATAGTAAAATTTATTTACCAGCTGTACTTTAATTGACAAAACGCCTTCGCGATTATGAAGCCACATGTTATGAGCAAAAGCAGACTGATGATAAGCTCCTTTCGTCACAGCACTTGCAAAATCATCATGATTACGAAAAAAGAAGTCGACATCTCCTCTATTTTGAAAATAATGTTGAAAGAGTTTTGCCTTGTTAGATCCAATATTGTCAAGTCGATGTGGTCTTAGGATTGTTCGTCCAACTAAGCGAGGAAAACCTCCTGCTATCCATCCACCGCGCCGAAAAGCATTTTGAATAACTGGATGTGAAAATACCTGTAAAATTTCTGGGTCTGTAATTTCAACAGTTTTAAAGTCTGATTGCATAAACTCTTACTCCTTTTTGTTGTACTTTTTCCATAAAGGCTCTACTTTCTCCCGCTGTGAGGCTGTATCTAGAATTAAAATCAGATAATATCAACAGAGTTTGTCCTGGCCTCATTTTGTCTAGAACTTGCCAGTATGACCACCAAATTTCTGTTGGGCCGGCAGGATTAACTGCATTTACGTTCGTACCGTCGCTACAAGCAAGTGTATAAGATAGATGTAACCTACTTGTAGGCTTTTTGTTTGCTGCAATTATATTAACCCAAAATGAATAATCTTGCACCGACCCTGAAGCATCTAAAAGATAATGATCAGCTACTAAATTAGGTGGAGGCACTTCCATTCTAAAGTCAAAAGAAGTGACTACGTCTGTTCTCTTTGCAAGGTCTGAGTGTGTTGAGGTTATTTCGCTCATGCCTACAGTTACAATTTTATTTCTAAAACCAAGTCTTCTAATAAACCTAGAAACTACTAATGCTCTATTTCTAGAAAGCGCCGTGTTGTAGCTATAAGACCCACAACCGTCTGTGTGGCCTATTACAAGTGTTGCGTCAGCATTCATTCTAATGCTCATAAAGTCATTTATTCTACTCTTGTATCCGTCTGTTAGTTCATATTCAGTTTCTTGAAAAAATACACTTGACCAAGATCGACTAGATCCTTCAACATATTGGGGTCTATAAGCAGGAATTCTCACAGTGCAAACACAGTCTTGATAAGAGCACCTTCTCGGATCGATTCTTGCTTCTTCAAAAAGTTCTTGCGTGGGTAGATCTTCTGGTACTTCGCTTATCTCGCTTACCGTTTGAGGTTTGCAAGATAATAAAAGAAGGCCCAGAATTATTAATCTAAACTCTGTCATTTCTAAAGCACACAAATGTAGGGAATCTAAGTGAACCATCAGGCGTAACTTCTTGATAGCGTACTTCAATAATTCTACCTAGAAAACTTTCTTGGTCTGCCCAAATTGATTCTCTAAGGTTATCTGTTAACCCAGATCCTACTTGAACTTCTACCCCTTGATAGTCTACCTGAAAAGATCCAAGTTTTCCTGCATGCTTACCGGTGCCCTCTAGAAGCCCTGTAATAGGTAAGTCGACATCATGAAAAGCCTTAAGCTTCATAACTTCGTATCCACGACCAAACTTATAAGGTGCGTCAAGAAACTTAATCATCGCACCTTCATATCCTTCCTTGACATATTCGTCATGTTCTGCTTTGATCTCTTTATAGTCAGAATTACATTCGACTCTTTCGACAGGCTGTACTAGCGATAGATCAACACCAGACTCACTTAGTCTGTCAAGTAACATTTCAAAACGCTCTTTGCAAGAAGTTGTACTCTTTTTCGTGTTCCATTCTTGAATTGGCAAAAAGTCAAACAGCGCAAGATATGTGCCTGACGTGTTAGCATCTTCTTTTCGATAAGCTTGGCGCATAAGAGCAATAAAGTCTTCACCCATCAGTTCACCATCATAGCAACCGTCTCCCATCTTTACAATTTCTTTTAAAATAGTGTCATTAAAATTTGTAATAGGTTTGCCAGATCGTGCAAGCATGATTGCTGCGTCGCCTTCAACAATGGTAAAGCAACGAATTCCATCAAGCTTGGGCTCGACTGCGACTGTGGGCCTGTTTCCAATACGCTTCATATCAAACTTTTGAGCCAAAGTTACTTCAAAAGT
>JAEORY010000338.1 GCA_016840645.1 Candidatus Borrarchaeota archaeon
CGCTGCGCACGATCGAAGAGTTTGTGTCCGGCACAAAGTAAAAAAGCCCGCTGGCACCACACAGGATTCAACGTTCAACAGCTTATTTATTCTTCCAGACTTCAAATATAGTTTATGAGGATGGACATTTAATTATTTTCAACTTATTTTGTATCTCTTCAAGATTTGTTTTATATTTTTTCATAGACGGGTCCGACTTTGCTTTGGCTATTTCTAAAGCACGTGTGAAATTCTCTTGAGCCAATTCCAGTTTATCTTGGGCATCGTATATGAGTCCAAGAATGTAAAAAGCCTCATGAGAATCCTGATAAGTTTTTGTGCAGTAATTTAATATTTCTATGGCTTTATCATACTCTTTTAATCCACCACTCACATAACCCCCGATATGAAGAAGAACTCTTTCAGTAGCCTCAATTTTATATCCATACTTTTCACTGAGTTTTCTATACTGTCCAAGGACAGCGTCTAATCCTTTCTTCGCAACTTCGTCCATGGAAATATTATAATCTCTATAAATGAATTTTAATGCTTTCTGAAAGCTTCTTAGCCACAGGCTTTCATGGTCTTCGTTTTTTGCATAATCATATTGCCATTCCAGACCTTCAGGTGCTTTATCTTTGAGTAGTTGTTCCATTTCTTGATTCGTTTTTACATGATTGCTTTCACCTTCTTCAACAGAGAAATACAGAAATTTATTCATCTCTTTTGTTTTTTCCAAGAATTGTTTTGCTTTCACTAGTAATATTTCATTATCCCACCACAAACTCGAGCTGATCGCAATGTATCCGTTAAACATTTCCGGCTGAGATAATAGAGTATGGAAAACTAATAAACCTCCCGCGGAATGCCCCAATAGAATCCTGAAAGGCTGAGTGCGGTATCTCCTTTCGATGAGAGCAAACAGCTCGTCTTTAATAAACTTAAGAAAACTATCAGCTCCACCGCTTGTTTGCGCTCTGGGTATTCTTGTTGGCGTCATATCTCTTGTGCGATCAGTATTTAATATCGCTACAATTATCATTGGAGATGAAATGTCAAAGTCGGATAAAAACTTTGCTGCTCCTAAAGCCGGATAATAGTATGTAGCTCCATCTAAGACATACAGTACAGGAAATCTTTGGCTCCTGGACGTATACTCTTCGGGTAAATACACATGTACTGTTCGTTCCTCAGCGAGTATTTCAGATCGAATGGTTAATCTTTCTCCGATAACAATATTTTCCGTTTTTTCTTGAGAGGAAAGAGAAAAAGGTACAATCAGCATAAAAAGCATGCTCAGAAATACCAGATCTTTTTTTTCATGTCGATTTCCTCAATATTTCATTAGTCATTTGATAAGCAAAAAAGTATTCCAATGTTTTTTTAGATATTCCCAATTGTGTGGAGCAAATAATGTACCAAAATTATCAACTGGGATTTTCGAATGCGCATACGACACTATATGTTCATACTTGAACATTCAATGTACGCATCTGAACTGAAATAATTATTCCACAAATTAATTCTGTGATAGAGGATATTTCGGAGAATCTCCTCCCCTATTTTTTCTCAGGTATATGAATAGGAAAATCCTCAGGCCAAAGCATATCTTTGCTGTCTACCCCCAGAGGATAGCCGAATGAATACACATTATAAAGCTTGATTGCGAGACGTTCTTGCCTCTTTGAGAGATAACGCAAAGGGAAATAGTAGAGCATCATTTTTATGGAATTATATCCGGCCTGCTCAGGAGTCAAATCTTCCCATCCTTTTGGGAGCTTTTTCTTTGTATAGATATGCTTTCCAACTTGTGACATATACCAGAAAGTCATCTCATAGGCTGCTTGATTTAAGGCTTCTTTAGACCACCCAAGTTTGATCTTCCAGAGATCCGGCTGCAATTTGTCGATTTGTGTTCCTTTTAGAGGCTCTGACGGTTCTGGGAGCACAATCGTTCTTCCTTGTGCTTTTTTAATGCTCTGCCACTCTCTGCTGAGTTTCCACGTGGATGGCACCACTATAATGTGTAAAATTCTGGAAATGTTAATTTGATTGGGGGACCAAGTCATTTCGTCAAGTCTAAGGCCACCATTCAATCGCGAAATATGGTTTTTTATTTGAGCAAGGATTTTATTCGTAGATAAGGGCATCGATTTTACTTCGATCACACCATGAATGTTTAATTTATGCTTGGATTTGTCATTGAGTGACTTCCTTTTTTCAACAATTAGACCATCAGCTCCTTTAGCAAAGCTCCCCCACTGGACGTTTGATCGTCCATCGGCAGCTCTAGTCCGGCGTCGCTGCTTAATAATGTCGCCAAGGTATAACTTGATACCTTTAGGCAAGATTCCATTTTTTAGGTGCTTATTGATTAGTTCCAGACAAGGCCCTATCGAGAGGAGTTCCGCCAACTCACCTTTGAATCTGTTGACCATGTGTGAAAAGATAAATTGGACGCACATACCACATTCGGGATCAGAGAGAGAGCTTATGCCGTTACTCGTCAGAGATTCCGGATCATCAGGATGATGAGGCCCATATTCAATCAATCGGCGGAAAAGCTTGCCCCGTGGATGTTCCTCTATATCTCTAATCGTTGCATCCAATGACTGTTTAAATACACCCCAGACAGTTTTATCACCAGCAATATGGACAAAAGGGCATCTTAAAGCTGAAGATATAGACTCATGAAGAGAAGATGCAAGTGGTCGATTGTGTATTATGGAAGATATCTTCCCGATTGTTTTTTCTAAAGATTTGTCACCCATTTTTTAACGTGGGTGATAATCGTCAACCATTCACTCACCCCTAATTCTATAACAGGCATATTACCCTCTTATCTGACCATTTTTTTACCAGTTTAGCAATTATATATTAATTTCATCCCCAAAATTTTTCAATGAAAGAAATTGACCTCTCCCCTATTGTTATATGATTCAGATAGATTATTAAGAATATCGTGTTTTAACAATGTTTCAGATTTATAAGAAAATAACTTATGAGATTAGATTCAAAATCATAACGTCCTTATATCCCATATTCCCCATATTAAACGCAGAAATCGCTTAACTAATTAACCCTAAGTTGTTATTATATAACAAGATAGATGGTGATTACGGCATAAAAAATGAAACACACAATGGGTGAAAGACTAAACATTCGTTTAACAGCAAAATCAAGCTTGAATTCCCCGGTCGCAATATTCAGCATGTTGGCATATTTATTGCTGATAAAAATAGGGAATGTAGGTTTTAAATATGTTTAAAATAAACAGAGGATTATTAATAACCATGAAACTTAAGACAATTTATGTCGTAATTTTATTTTCCTTTGTCATTTTATTTAGTTATACCGCTCAACAGGATGAATCTCTGGTTCTCAAAGGCCCCTACCTCGGACAAAAGCCACCTGGCGATACACCTGAACTTTTTGCTCCCGGCATCATCTCAACCGGCGATCTCCACAGCAGTCTTTATTTTTCACCGAATGGTCTTGAGGTCTATTTTTCACGTTTGTCAAAACCTGAGATCAGCGGCATCTATTTCATGAAAGAGTTAGGTGGAAAATGGACCAAGCCCAGATTTGTCATAACTTCAGGCGATAAAGGATTAACACCCTATCTTTCACCTGATGGAAAAAAGCTCTTCTGTTCAATATCCGGAAGTCTTTGTGTTCTAGATAAAACGCCAACTGGATGGTCAGAGCCAACAAAACTTGGACCAGTGATTAATTTTCAAAAACGACAGGACGGCGCCTCTGTGGCCGAGAGCGGAGCTCTGTATTTCACGACGATGTTTGGAAGCAAAGACGGGATGTATCGATCAGAATATGCCAATGGGAAATATTCAGAACCTAAAAAACTGGATATTCAAGTCAATGGAAATCGGATCCTAGGTTATCCTGTAATCTCGCCAGATGAAAGATATGTCATATTCATGTCTTGGACGATTCAAACAGGATATGGGATGAACGATCTTTACATTAGTTTCCGGAATATAAATGGAAAGTGGGGAGAACCTCAAAATCTTGGTGAGAAAATCAATACGAGATACAGTGAGAGCTTTCCGTTTGTCACAAGAGACGGTAAATATTTATTCTTCAACAGCAATAGACCCTCAAGCATGAACCATGAGAGCACGGAACAATTTTATGGAAATATCTACTGGGTTGATGCTCAATTCCTTGAAAAATTGAAACCCAAGGGCGTGAATTAAGAATAAAATATCTCTCCCCTATTAGGACATTGCTAAAAGAGTAAATAGGGGAAGTAAGAATCAAAGAAAAAGAAGTACTTGCCGTCCGGTGACAGCATGTGTGGTGACATCATTTGGGAGACTTGAGTTTCGATGCCAGCCTTTTTTGCATTTCAACGGCATCTTCAAAATTCGGCTTTAATGCTTTTATATTAGTTTATCTCGAACATCATTTCATTTTTTCAACGATAAAAAGAAAATCGACTTTAGCCGTCGCTCCCATACCCTGAAACGTCGGTCTCACATTGGGGATGATGGACACGATTTCGCCTCTCAGGCCGTTAAGGAATTGTTCCAGTTTATCTTTGTCCTTTCTCGTGTCAATTTCAAATTGATGAACTATGTATTTCATGATCTTCCTCGTTTCATGTATTCGATATTTATACGGAAGTCTGGCTGTTTTTATTCAGCTTTTGGTGTCGATCCCGGCCTCCCATAAATTGATGACATCAAGGATTGACTATCTGGGTTGAAGTATACATGAACAATATGGCACTTAAATGCTTATTTAACGACATGTTTCCTACGAGGAGATGCAAAACTTCCCTTGCTATTGTTCATGGTGTATATTCTGATATAAAAAATAGGACTAAAAGTGTTATCGATAAAAGTGCAATAGGAGGCTCAATGACTCACGTACAAAAACCACTTTTCCTATTGATCCTCTCTGTCTGTTTCTTGCTGAATGGGTCCAGTCTCGATCTTAAAGCACAGGAGAATACACCTGACGGGTACTATGTCTTTGGCGGCCCTGCTGTTGAACAGGGTCGTTCGGTGGCGTTGATGCCCGATGGTTCGGGCTTCGTGATCGCC
>JAEORY010000339.1 GCA_016840645.1 Candidatus Borrarchaeota archaeon
AACAGAAGAGAAGGAGGAGGATGAATAAATGGCAAAAGAAATGACATTTGCATTTTTCCTTGGTTGTTTGATGCCTAACAGGTATCCTCAAATTGAAAAAGCTACTAAATTCGTTATGGAAAAATTAGGATATGAAATTTTAGAAATGGAAAAAGCAGCATGCTGTCCTGCACCTGGAGTTTTCCGATCTTTTAATAAAGGCGATTGGATGGTTCACGCAGCAAGAAATCTATGTATCGCAGAAAAAATGGATGCGGACATTTTAACAGTATGTAATGGTTGCTTCGGAACGCTTCAAGAAGTGAATAAACATCTCAAAGAAGACGAAAATTTGAGAGAGCAAGTGAACGAAAAATTGAAGCTGCTTGGCGATTACGAGTTTAAAGGTACTATTGAGGTAAGACACATGACAGAAGTTTTAGGTTGGGATATCGGTTCATGGGGAATAGAAGATCATATCGTTAGAAAAGTAGATCTCAGGGCTTCTATCCATTATGGATGCCATTTTCTCAAACCAACTTCGATTCGACAACTAGATAGCTCAGAGAAGCCTACGATTATCGAAGATTTTATCGAGGTGTTAGGAGTTGAAGCGGTCCCATTTAAAGAACAATTAACGTGTTGTGGAGCCGGTGGTGGAGTTAAAGCTTACGATGGTAATGCGAGCATGACGATTTTTGGCGAAAAGATGAAAAACATTGATGAAGTAAAACCTGATATCATTTTAGATATATGTCCCTTCTGTCACCTTCAATTTGAGACTGGACAAGATTATCTCAATAAGAATAAAGGATGCAATTACGATTATCCAGTGATCCACATCGCCCAACTAACAGCTTATTGTCTAGGTATGGAGGCAGAATCAATTGGTCTCCAATATCAACTGATGGGTAAATCTTTTGATTTTGGAGCGAAAGAAATTAAAGACAAGGAGGTCGCATTATAATGACGGTTAAAGATGAGAAAATTAAAGACACTGAATTAACGGAAGGATCCCAAGATACGACTGAATTTCCTGAAGATGAACCTCGGATTGGTGTTTATGTCTGCCATTGTGGGCATAACATTGCAGGCACGGTAGATGTTGCCGAGGTTGCTGAATCTGCTAGTAGTTTACCGAATGTTGTTGAAGCGAAACATTACATGTTCATGTGTTCAAAACCCGGAGTTCAATTATTAAAGGATGACATTAAAGAAAAAGGAGTTAACCGAACTGTCGTTGCGTCTTGTTCAAAAAATCAACATGGAAGAACATTTGCACGAACGATCGAAGAAATGGGATTAAATAAACACCTACATCAACAAGTGAATGTAAGAGAATTTTGCAGCTGGGTTCATAAAAAAGATAAAGATAAAGCTACTGAAAAAGCTAAAAAACTGGTTGAAGCGGGAGTGAACCGTGCGCGAAAATTAGAGGAAGTCGAGACAAAGAAGATCCCTACAACTAAGGCAGCTTTAGTTATTGGTGCGGGAATTGCAGGATTAAGAGCTACTTACGATATCGCAGAATTAGGAATTCCCGTCTATTTAATTGAGAGAAATTCTACTATTGGTGGACACATGACTCGATTGAATAAAACATTCCCTACAAACGAATGTCCACAGTGTAGCATTTCACCCCTTACTAATGGCGTGGCAAATCATCCTTTAGTTGAGTTATATACGAATGCGCAAATCAAGAGCGTCGATGGTTCAATGGGAAATTATGAAATTGAAGTTGAAATTAAACCTCGATACGTGAAAGACAACTGTACTTCTTGCGGAGAATGTGAAGCTAATTGTCCTGTTGAGGTTCCTTCCGAATGGGACAAGGGAATGTCAACGCGAGGAGCGATATACAAGGCTTATCCACAAGCGATTCCAGCTACTTATGTTCGCTCCAAGAAAGATTGCATTGAATGTAATACTTGTATAAATGTGTGTCCTGTTCAAGCAGTAGACTTTTCACAAGAACCAGAAACAAAAACTTTCAAGGTCGGATCTATAGTTGTTGCAGCGGGGTATGAAGAGTATGATCCTACGGAAATTGATGCGTATCATTACGGACAAGAAGGATACGACGATATAATCACGCAATTACAGCTTGAACGAATGCTTGGCCCTACTTCAATGACTGGAAGCGAAGTTATGAGACCATCTGATGGTAAAATCCCTAAAAAGGTTGTAATGATCCAATGCGTTGGAAGTAGAAACGAACAAGTAGGCAATAAATATTGTACAGGTGTATGTTGTAAATTTGCAACCAAAAATGCCGGTTTAGTAAAAGACATGTACCCGGATGCCGATGTGACTATTTGTTATATAGACATGAGAACTCCTGGACTTAACTTTGAGGAGTACTATAAAGCAGCTCAAGAAAAAGGTGTAAGATACATCCGAGGACGACCTTCGGAAATACTAAAAGATCCAATATCTGGTGAACTTTCTGTTATTGTAGAAGATACCTTATCTCAGACACCTCTGAAGTTGAAGGCTGATTTAGTTGTTCTCTCAGCAGCAATGGTTCCTCCAGAGGGTATAGGGCCGTTAGGTTCAAAATTAAAGATTTTACGCTCTAAAGAAGGATTTTTCAAGGAATTCCATATCAAGATGAATCCAACAGCTAGTAGTAAAGGAGGCATCTATTTAGCAGGTGCTATTCAAGGACCGAAAGATATCTCAGAGACCGTGGCTCATGCAGGGAATGCCGCAGCTTTAGCAGCTCAACCTTTAGTAAAAGGATATATAGAAAAGGAGATGCTCATCCCTTACATCGACTACGATTTATGTATGGATTGTGGAATGTGTGCAACTGCGTGTAATCCTGCCGCAATTAGCATGAATGAAGAGGGACGACCCGAAGTAAATGAAGTGGCATGCAAATCATGTGGAATGTGCATGCCCGCGTGTCCTACAGGAGCTATACAACTATTAAACTTTAGAGACGACCAATTATTAGATGAAATTGTTCCAATTGCCGGGGGAGGTGTGGTGTGTAATGAGTAGCTGTGACGTTAATGAATGTAAAGGGAAATATGAAAATATCGTAGTATTCATGTGTAACGAATGTGGACAAGGTTCAGCAAATACTGCGGGAGTAGGGAGAATGCCTTACGATCCATCAGTGAGAATAGTGAGAGTTCAATGCACGGGACAAATTGGACCAATACAGATCATGGATGCGTTAAATAACGGTGCTGACGCTGTTTCATGTGTAGGGTGCTGTATAGGAGCGTGTCATTTCTTTAATGGAAATCTCTTATCCATGCGCCGGATAAAATTGATGAAGAAGATGTTTAAAGAACTTGGTTATAGCGATCAGTTCGTTAATCAATATACTTCGAGAGCTGCTGAGGGAGAAACCGCAGTTGGAGATTTCGAGGACATAGTGGAACGTCTATGTACTGCAATAAAAGATGGAGGTACTTTTGAAAATGAATGTTAAAGTGTTTCAATTTAATGGGTGTAATAAATGCTTTCATGAAACAATATTATTAACGCAAGATGACATGGAAGTTGAGCTTGTTTCTAATCCTAAAAGTTGGAAAGGCGAAAAGATTGATGTTGCGGTAATTAGTGGATATTTATTACCTGAAGACAAGGATATCTTGTTAAACATACAATCTAATGCAGATAAAGTGATAGCCTATGGAGATTGTACAACTACAGGAGGAATCTTCGGTCTGGCAAATCAAAAGGGTGCTAATATCACCCATGTTAGTAAACTACTTCCTGAGGCCTTCAAAATCAACGGATGTTTAGCGGAAATTGAAGAATTAACAGCAGCGATTAAAGGAGAAGGAGGTCGTAAATCCATACCTCTGTGCAAGGTTTGTAAGAGAAGATCAACCTGCGAATATTTGGATGAAGTTCATAGACAAATTGACATCTTTGAAAACGAAGAAGCGTGTTTCAATGATTTAGGCTTTTTATGTAGTGGTTATGTTGCTAGAGAATGTAAAGAACGCTGCGTTGATTATGGAACGCAATGTCGGGGTTGTAAACCCATTGTAGATAGATCAGGTGTTCGAATGCTTGGAATGTTCGGAACCTTGATGGGAAACGTTGAGGTTGCCACTGAGGCGTCAAAATACGGAGCAACAGATAAATTAGCCGATGAAGACGATGACATGACAGAAAGTTTACCTGATATAATTGGCAATTTCTTTAGATTTTCACTGTCTACTTCGGGACTTCCAAAAGGTAGAATCCCTTCGAAGGGTAATATCTTAGAAAATGTCTTTACTGATAGACTCATTGAAGAATTTCCATTAATGACTGGACTATTAGGCGGAGATAATTCAATCTCGATGACTTTGAGCATAATTGAAGCATACGAAAAAGGAGCGGAGATCGAAGTGAGCGAACAAACGAAACAATATAGAGAAGAATTACGCAGTTTAGAAAAAGAATTGAAAACAGCTATCAATGCTCAAGATGCAGAAAAATACAAGGATACGACTGAAAAAATTCGAAAGATTGCCGGGAACATGAACTTGTCGAACATTTTTTACGGAGGGTTTAAAACGCCTATTGATGGAGCAGATAACTTTGACGATTATAAAGCGGAACCCTTTGAAATAAAGGAAGGAACTTACAAAAATGGAATTGTAAAGTTTAACATCGATTCAAAAGGTGTAATTAAAGAGATTAAAATTAAGGAGGGAGCATGATGAGTTTTGAATTATTAAACAAAGAAATTATTGAAGTTGGTCTATGTCAAGGATGTGGTAAGTGTGCGGGTTCTTGTAAGCACATAAACATGGTCAATTTAAAACCAGAGTTGAAGGATTATTGTATCTTAGAGCGTCAAGGCGAAGATTGCGGGCGATGCTACGAAGGATGCCCTCAAGTGATTCAAAAAAAATTCGAAGAAAAACAACCAATAGGAATATATTCCCTTAGAAGCAAAGATCCTGAGATTCTAAAGAGAGCTACCAATGGAGGGTTCATAACAACCATATCCAAGCACTTATTAGAACAAAAAGAAGTAGCGAATATAGTCATGGTTCAGAACGACGACGATAAACCCATAGCAGATGAGGTGTCGAGTCCTGA
>JAEORY010000340.1 GCA_016840645.1 Candidatus Borrarchaeota archaeon
TTTTGACTGCCGTTTTCTCAGGTATTGGTTTCTGTTTCTCTCATAATAAATTTTTTTAATTCTTCTTTGTCCGTTCGTGTCGAATACTTTAAGAGAATATTTCTGTGTTTTATCATTAATACTCTCAGCTTCTCTTTATCTTTTTGTTTTATGTACTTCATAAGCATCTCATGTTCCTTTAAAGATTTTATCAGGAATTCTGGCTTATTATAGAGGAAAATTCTCGCATATGAATACCGAGCTCTTTTATCTTTTACGAATAAAAGTATTTCTTTTAGAAATTTGTTTGGTACATGTTTCCAGATTTCAGAATGGAATTCTTCATTAAGTTTCATATAATTTTCTGCTGAATTAGGATCGCAGTACTTTTTCATTTTATTGGTGATTTTTTCGAGCCCATCGATTATATCAGGGGTAATTTTTTCGATAACAAGACCGATCGCTAAACTATCCAAATATCCCAGAACTTCCAAAATTTCTTTTAAATCCTCAAATGAAATTTCTTTTACAAGAGCTCTTTTATAAGAATCGATACGGACAAATCCCTCGGCGGCCAACCTTAACACAGCCTCGCGAACAGGTGTCCTACTCACGTGAAAACGGTTGGCAAGTTCTTTTTCATTTATTCTTTGGTTGGCTTTGAGTTCATTGTTTATGATGGATTTCTTAAGGTTGCTATAAATAAATTCACTCATTGTCTGAGGAAGGGGATAAGTTGATGTTTCGTTCTCTTTTCTATCCATATTTTTCCTCCTATCACATTTGAGTAATATAATATATTAAATACGGGATGAGAAATCAACTTTCACTTTGTTGCATTTAGAAGCAAAGAAATAAAATCACGGCTTGATTCTGTTTCTCAACTTCCCTTTTATAAAATACAAACGAAGGGTCTCGGCTGCTTTGAATCGCATATCATAGGCCATACGCTCAGAATAATCAGCTACGTGTGGATTGATAAGCAACCGACCAGAAAGCCAGGGAGCGTCTTTTTTCCAATCTTGAATCAGTGGATGATCCTTTGGAGGTTCATCCGGGAGTACATCCATGGCCGCAGATACTAGATGGCCATTTTTGAGTGCTTCATAGAGACAATCCAAATCTTTTAAAATATTTCCTCTGGCGTTATTTACAAATGATGATCCCTCTTTCATCTGACTAAAAAACTCAGCGTTCACCATACCACGTGTTTTCTCCGTCAGCGGAGTGTGGATAGTGATTATATCAGATTCACGAAGCATCTCTGGTATAGAATTGACCAACTCATAGCTTTCATCCTTTTGGTCTTGCTGAGACAGATAGGGGTCATAAACCAAGATGCGATAGCCAAACGATTTCATTCTATCCAAAACAGCTTTGCCGATACGCCCTGCCCCGATGATCCCAAGGGTTTGTTCTGAAGTGCGTTGAATCGGCGGAAGAGTCTTCTGCCATTTTCCTGTATCTGTCCGACAGCGTCTATCGTATTCGACAATTTTCCGCTGTAGAGAAAGAATCATAGCGCTCGTTGTGTCGGCAACCTCTGTTGTAGAACATCCTGGATTGTTACAAAAAATGATATTTCTCTCATCAAGTGCCTCCACATCGACATTGTCAAACCCGACGCCATACCGAACGGCAATCTTACAATTATTCAAGAGCTCAATCGTTGCGCGATCAGTATTCCAGCGCCAAATAAGAAGAGCATCTACTTCCCTCCATATTTCTTTAGTCTTTTTTGATCTCTTCCAGTCTGAAAGAAAGCAGAATTGAGCTTCTGGAAAAGCTTTTTGTTCAATATCTGCAGGCGGCTCGAAAAAGTCTGTAATCCCTACAGTCCACTTTGCTGATTTCCTATCGTTTTTTGATGTCATCTCATACCTCTAAGGAGAAATTGAAATATATTTATTAATGATTACAAAAGCATTTGTAGTATGATCTCGGCATACACTTGTGCGGTTCTAAAAACGCTATCAATTTTTACACACTCATTGGGCGCATGCTTATTCTCTCCCTCTGTAGGACTCCAGCTTATCCACTTGGTGCCAATTCGCCAGAGATCAGGCCGTCCACCCCCCCGGCCTCCTTTAAATTTTGGTGTATAACCGAGTCGTTTCTCTGCCACTTCTCTGATAGTTTTAATAAGGGCATCATCTGTGTTAATCTTATTCCAATATTCCATTGGCACGAGCTGGGTACCTGGCATTTTTTCCACTGTTATGTTAAGCTCCGGATCCTGCTTTTTCAGTCTATCGAGAAGGGCGTGAATTTCTTTCATAATTCCTTCGTAGGTTTGTCCTGGGTTTGGTCGGATATCTATGAGTGCTTCAGCGATATCTGGTATTTTGTTTACGACTTCGCCTGCTCGAATATAGCCAACTTCAACCCGTGGCACCCCACCTAGACCGGTAAAAAGAGGATGTTTTTTATAAGTCATCCAGTTATTAAAATCCTTGAAAGCCAACAAAACCTTGGCTAATTTGTATCCCGCATTGATCCAAGGGTCATCACCTCCTGGATGTGCTGACTTCCCTCTCACTTGTATTTTTAGCCATACATGGCCTGAAGCGACTTTGATGATATCTCTCCCACCATCAGTATCCAGATACCAATCAGCAAATATTTCCTTTGGATTCACTTCGGCTGCATGTTTGAGTACATGGTCTTGAGCACCTTCACCGGGGATGAAAGTGTGCATCAATTCTCCTTCAAGGAGGATCCCGGACTCCACTATGGCATGAGTAGCAATCAGGGCCGCCGCAATAGAGGATTTCTGGTCGTATGCGCCTCTTCCGAACAACTTGCCGTCTCTAATCTCAGGCTGTAGGGGATCACTCATCCATTTATCAACACTTCCGATGGGGACGGTGTTATAATGGCCCATAAGCGCTAGAATGGGAGTATTTTTCTGACTTTTCAGCCGACCGACAATCATAGGAAATCCTTCTTCGTACTCTAGCTTTTTAACAATCATGCCTAATTTTTTCAGATACGAAGCAAGAAAATCTGCAATCTCATTATGTTCAACAATCGAATTTTCGCTGTATTGGCTTGGAATCTTGACCAGAGTTTGAGTCATTTCAACGCAGTCTTCCAGCCTGATCCTCTCTAATACTTTAGTGATAATATCTTTTTTTGAAACCTTATTAATGTCCGTCAACACAGCCTCAGTCCTCCCTGCTCCAAATAAGAAAGCTAAGAAAAAAAATAAAGGAATAAGGATGCAAAAAAACTTCAATTTAATTTTCACAATTACCTCCATTTCAATTATTTTGTATATTATATTTAATTTATTTTTTTTAAGTCAACTCTCCGACTCATGTGAGGAAATTCATGGGCTGGGACCACTATGACTTCCCTTAAGCCTTAGAAGCGATAAAAAAATGGGAAAAAACACCGGAATATTGAATGTAAATTTTTCCAAAGATGAGTTATTTTGGGAATTTTTCGGCTAAACATGGGTGCAAGTCCTAAAATTGGCCCCTATAAAATGTTTATATTCAAGTGTTAAAAGTGTCAGACACTCTTAATTCTTCAATTCTTTTCATATTTGATTATTAATCAGAATCCGTCAGCATTCCCAAGACGCCTGGGATCAGAAACTCCGTGGAGCTTCCCTGTCTTTGTATCTCGCCAAACTATTTGAAATGAGCCTGTGTGCCAGTTGTAGTCAGTAAGGTCTTCTATCTTGATCCCTCGTTCAGGCATTCCTTTTCTCACATCAGGTGAAATGCGAGATTCGATCTGGATAACCTGATCTGAGTTTCTAAAAGCCCAAAAACGGGGAGCGTCTGTAGCATCTTTGGGGTGCATGCCGAATTCCAGGATATTTACCAAAACTTCGGTTGTGGGCTGGGGGGGAGAGCCAGGCGTGCCGAGTGCCATCCATGGTTTGCCTTCTTTTAAAATGATGGTCGCAACAGATGGGAACAATAGACGCCGGCCTGGACCCATTGTGCATGCACGCATTGTGCTGCCACTCGCTCTCACGCCATCGATAAACACTCCTGGAGTTCCGCCGTGACCTGTATGTAAAAAGGTGATCCAGTTACCTTCTGCATCAACGATCACGGTCGCATTGCTGTTGCAAGATTCTATTGCTTCTTCATTGATTCCCGAAATAAAAGCACCGGTTTGAAGGTGCTGAGGAGAGTTATCTGTAAAGTCAGATGCGGCAAGCTTTATGCCCGGTAGCGGCATGGTCTTTCTGACAAAGTCGGCTCCCACTTTTCCGTATTCTTTAGAAAGCAGCAAATCAATAGGACTGTTAAAGTTCACGGGATCCTGCAGCCATCTCATCTCTGATGAGACGCGGCCGTATGTTCTGGCCATGATCTCGAGAGTATCAGGAGATTTCCAGTAAAAGCCTTTGTTTTTCAGGTCAAAATTCTCCAATATATTAAGATTGTAAGCTACGGTCAAACCCCCATAAACGGGAGGTGGTTCGGTGAGGATTTCGTATCCTTTATAAGTGTATTTCAAAGGATCTGTCCAACGGACCTTATACTCAGCCATGTCCTCTATGGTAATACGGCCTCCGGCTTTTCTCGCTTCGTTGACAAACTTCTGCCCCCAGCCACCGGTGTACATGTAATCAGCGCCTTCAGAGGCAAGCGTTCGAAGATGTTCGGCCAGCTTAGGCATCTTCCATCGATGGCCAACTGGGACTTGAAAGCCATTTGGCATGTAGAATGCTCTCGCTTCTTTGCTTTGAGCTAAATCTCCTCGACCTCTTAGCATACTTCCACCTTCAAAATAATAATTGATATAGCTATACATGAAGGTCGTAACAATTACTCCTTCCTCTGCAGCCGTGATGGCAGGTTCAAGATAGTCTGCCCATGTTCGGGTACCAAAACGCTTCCATAATTCCTCAAGCCCTCGTATAGAACCTCCTATTGATACCTTCATTGGATCACCATGATTGCCTCGAGTAGCAAGAGGTCGATCTCCCACCGCATTGAATGCATAATATTTATCTGTCTCAGCTTCGTAATACAGCCCCGCCATACAGCCAAAATGCATAACTTGATGGT
>JAEORY010000341.1 GCA_016840645.1 Candidatus Borrarchaeota archaeon
GGGTTGTTCATGGTGAGTATCTCCACCACATCCAGGTTTTCATTAAATACATGATGAATGTAAGAGGAGTTAACGATGTAGTTAAATCCGGCAAGGGTGCCGTAAATGGCAGTATAAATAATTGCAGCAGTCAAATGCCCCTTCTGGTCCTTTTCTCCCAGGGAGATTGATGCAGCAATAAACTTCACAAATCCTATCAGTAAAACAAATCCGAAAAGGATAGAAATTGAATGGACCTTATGGTAGGAAGAAACATATTGATTAATGCCGTTCCATGGGGGGAGTGGTTCAAACCACTGGACTATAAGGACTGAAAGTGGCCCGAGTACTGTGGCTATTATTACTATTAAGCATGAAACTTTTAGATTGTACAGTTTCACGCCTGATGATCTATTTAATGATTCCATGCCTTCTTCTTGTAAAAAAAATTGAAATAAGTAGTGAGCTTGCAAAGCCAATGAGTGTAAGCAATATCAAATTGCTAAAGGCTATTGAGCCTGTGGTCAGACTAGATTGGAGATCGTTGGTCAGCGCTTCGATCTCAGCTCCCGTTAAACCAACACTTCTTTTCAGCAACAATGCAGTTCTGGCTTCTTCAATGAAGTCTGTATAGATGAATGTAATTGAGATCAGATTATAGAAGGAATATATGACTCCACATAAGAATCCTACGATGGATCCAGGGAGTACCAGCTTCCAAAATCTTGATACTCCTGAGTTTGAGGAATAATAATTGATAGCTGTATATATGAATACAATCAGGACAGCGAGGCTGATTAGTATACTCCAGGACTCGAAATATATCCCGGAATAGTACATGATAATTCCACTTAGCACCTGAATGAGGCCTGCATAGACCCCAAATGCAAGAATGCGCCTAGGTAATTTGTGTTTCATAGGAATTGAATTTTAAGTAATTGATTTCTTATTTTCTATTGGGCATTTCCCCGGACTTGAATAAGGTGGCTCCGTTTTTATCCAGCAACTCCACAGAAAGCAAAACAAGGTTCAAATCCCTGATTCTTTCAATTAGTCCATGCAGCGCAGATTGATCAATATAGGATCCGGTGAGAATGGTATGCTTCCTATCATGGATGGTTGTACTGTCCCTTGAATAATCAGACCAGTCAAGATCTATTTGCTCTTGAATTACGATCCGATATTTTGAAGCCAAAGGTGAATGACTGAAAACCATAGCATTACATTTATCAGCAAATTTATACATGGCCTCTATGCACAACTTCACATGAAAATGTGATTCTCGAAATAATTTGAAAGAGGAGGTAAGAAATCTTACTGTGGCTAAAGTATTCCCATTTCTTTCGCCACAGCTATAGCCTGTGTTCTGCTGTTTGTCCCGAGTTTAAGATTCAGGTTTTTTGTATGGGTCCTTATTGTATTAATGGAAACGAATAGTTTATCGGCAATTTGCATGTTGGTCAGGCCCTCTGCAATCAACTTAAGTACTTCAATCTCCCTGGGGCTGGGATAATCTATACCTGTTTTGCTTTCACCTGACTGATTGAAACGACTGAAATGGATAAGAATTCTTCTGGTGTATGCAATCACCTCGTTGTTGGGACTTGTTTTATTGTCGGCTCTTAAATCCTCTAATAAGAAGCTCATGAGTGTTGCCATATCATTCCCCTCATCACAGAATAGGCTCAAATATCCAATCGGCAATGCCATTTGAATTGCCCGTATCAATTCCTCCTGAGCTTCTGACAGAAGGTTTAATTTATAATAGCAGATGGATTTTAAAACGGATAGTTCCAGTTTTCGGGATAACAGATCTTTATTTTTAATCGCCACCTCCAGTATGTGAATAGTGTCGATAGCCTCTGAATATTTTTTCATTGCTATAAGGTATCTCGCGTATAGGGTATACTCGAGTTCATTCCCATCGACCCTAATATCAGTAGTATTAAGATTAGAAACTACCCACATATTAACTGCCCCTAAATCTCCCTTAATAAGTGAAGATCTGATTCTCCAACCCGTAATTATCTTTTCAGCCCAGGGTGGTATAAATCGTTCTTTAATTATGGATTCGATTTTAGTAAGCGCTTCATCAGCTTCTTCAATTCTTTTAAGTCCCAGCCTTACTCTCAGGTAACAGTGATAACTCCATGAAAGCATAGTACCATCGTATCCAATATTGGACATTTGAATTCCATCCCTGGTATGTATGATGGCCTTTTCAATCTCGCCCTGTTCGCAATAAGACTCCCCAAGTATGGAATGTGAAACACCTGCATATATACTTTCAGATAATCCATTCCTACTTAATAATTCAATAAGAGATTTACAGAGATTTACAGCCAACTCCAGATTACCACTATTCCTGTAATTAACCGCAAGTTTAATGCTTGAGATAATAGTAAAATATAGTTTATTTAGTTTCTTGCTACTTGTAATAGCTTCTAAATAAGACTCTGAAGCCCTGTTAAGTTGACCCGACATGGAATAAGCATCACCCAGAGCAAGAGAGGTTAATCCCCTCCACAGAAAGTTTTCTGCTGATAGCTTAATTAGTGCCTGTTCTGCAAGCTTTATTATTGATTCCGATTCCCCTTTATAGGAAGAAAGTAGAGCTTTGATTGCCAGTATTTTTCCGAAGAACTCAGTCTTAATTCCCTCGATGTCTATATCCTTTGATATTACACTGCTTGCTTGATGTTCATAGTTTATTATTTCTGAGTTCTCTTCAACATAAGAAAGAAAGTCCTCTGATTTTTCAACCTGCCCATTGGCCAAAATTACCCAGAGATAGTAGATGCACAAATTTGGCATCTCTGCTATTCTCCTGTCGGACAATAGATCAAACCATTTGAGCAAATTATAGTGTGCTCCAGACTCCCAGTATTGTTCAACAGTTTTCTCCAGCAATATGGCAGCCTTCTCCGGGACCTTCCCAGCAAAATAGTGGTTAATCGCTTCGTCAATTCTTCGGTTCTCTTCGTACCATTCAGCAGCTCTATGATGAAGAGTAGATTTGAGTGATGGGGATTCTGATTGTAATTTGCTGGATAAGAGGTCAGAGAAAAGTTTATGGTATCTGAACTCCTTTCCCTCATCATCCACCCGGAAAATCAGCAAGTTTGATTTTAAAAGTTCTTCCAGAATGGCGTCACTATTGTCTGAACCTGTTATTTTATCGCACAGTGGTGCAGAGAGCTGATCCACTATGGAGGTCTGAATAAGGAAGTGTCTTATGTAATCTGGCTGAAAAGCCAATACCTCTTCCACCAGATAATCTGCAATATGAAGATTGCTTCCTTCAATTGATTTATGAAGTTTTGTTAATTCAGGTTCTTTTCTCGCTGATAACCTGATAAGTTGTAATCCGGTAACCCAACCTTCTGTAATAGATTCCAGCAGTTGTAATTCATTGGGAGATTTTTGTAAATCAGTGTATTCCTTAAAAAATTCAATTATTTCTTCCTCTGAAAATCTTAAATCACTGGCCCTAACTTCTGAAAGCAAATTTTTGCTTCTCAATCTGGCAAAGGGAAGTGGCGGGTCTGACCTGCTTGATAGGATGAGTTTAAGATTTCCAGGAAGATTGTTTACCAGAAACGATAACACATCATGAATCTGCTTCGCGCTAATAACGTGATAATCATCAAAGACCAGATAGACCTCACTTTTGAGCTCCTCCATGTCATTTAATAATCCGATAATAACTGCTTCAGGATTAACTGCCTGGGGGGATAACAGCATATCGGCCAGATGCTTCCCTATATTCTTATCCACCGTCTGAAAAGACTTGATCAGGTACAAAAGGAAGTAACTAACGTCGTTGTCGGATCGATCAAGTGAATACCAGGCTACCTGTGCTCTGTAATTATTCAACCAGCTTACTAATAGTGTTGTTTTTCCATATCCGGCAGGTGCTGATACAATTGTGATTGGCTGATCTTTACTACTATCCAACCTCGATAATAGCGATTTCCTTTCGATGGTATTTGGTGATAATGCCGGAAATCTAAACTTAGAGCTCAGGAAAGATCTTATAATACTCGATTCCTCTTGCTTGTTAGCCTTGGTCGGAGCCATCTTTTTTTAAACCAAAGAATACAGGTTGCAATAACCAAATCTATTGAATAAAACTTAGATGAGGATAAAATCACATCTTTATGTGAACTCATCCCGGTTAAAACAAGGCAATTTTGTTCCTATAAAAAACAGAACTATGGACAAACTGAATCCACTTAGCCGCGTTACACCCCAGCCAGGGAGCCTTCATTCCATAATCATCTTACTATTAACTATATGTTTGCTTAGCATATCATGCAGTAAAGACAATCTTGACGAGATAGAGCCCCTTTCTGAATTGTCTGAGATTATTGATTCAACGCTAAATGCCAGCATCCAGGAAAATGATCCTGGTATTGTGATTGCTGTCGTTTACAATGGAATGCCTACTCTTAAGAAGGGCTATGGTATGGCGAACATTGAAAATGATATTCCCGCCGACCCGGATACTCCTTACTATATTTGCTCTATCTCTAAATCATTTACTGCAGTTGCCACCTTAATTTGTCAGGAACAAGGTTTACTAAATGTGAACGATAAAATAAACGAGTACTTTCCAGAATTTCCTGAAGAATGGTCTCAAATTACTATTCATCAGCTTCTTGTACATCGTTCAGGTATACCAGACTGGATAAACGATCTTCTGTATTACCCTGATGGAATTATTAACGAAGAAGCAATACAGCATGTTCTTGACAACAGCGCGTTAAATTTTGAGCCAGGAACAGAATGGAAGTATTGCAATACGGGTTATACCATACTTGCAGAATTGATACAAAAGGTAAGTGGTAAAGCTTTTGAGACCTTTGTTAAGGAAAACATTTTTGACCCTCTTAACATGACCAGTACCCTGTTTTATAGTGAGGATTCACCTGAAATTCTGGACAGGGCTATTGGTTATGCCGCAGATGGAAGTATCTCTGATTATACGCTAAGGACAGTTGGCAGTACTGGGGTAATTACT
>JAEORY010000342.1 GCA_016840645.1 Candidatus Borrarchaeota archaeon
TGCTGAGCATGATAGACGAGACGGAGTGGACGGCTCTGGGCATCGATGTCAAGGCTGCGGCATTCGAGGGATTGTTGGAGAAAGCAGCCAGCGAAGGCAAGAAGGGTGCCGGACAATACTTTACGCCTCGGCTTCTCATCCAGGCCATTGTGCGGTGTATGAAACCCGATCCCCGCACTCACAAAGAGTTCACGATCTGCGATCCGGCATGCGGGACAGGCGGATTTCTCGTGTGCTCCTATGAATGGCTTGTCGAGCAGACAAAGGGCGGGGCCATGGACCGGGACTTGGCCAAACGCGTTCGCAAGGGCACCTACTTCGGGACAGACCTGGTTCCACGGCCTAGAAGATTGGCTCTGATGAACCTCTATCTCCACAATCTGGAGCCGGAGATCAAATTGGCCGATTCCATTTATGAAGTGCCAGGCAGCAAGCGATTCGATGTCGTGCTAACTAATCCGCCTTTTGGGACCAAAGGCGCGGGACAGGTACCCGTACGGGAAGATTTTACCATTGCCACCAGTAATAAGCAATTGAACTTCATCCAGCACGTCATGTCTATACTGAGCCCCGGCGGTCGGGCTGCTATCGTTGTGCCTGATAATTGTTTGTTTGCCGATCAGGCCGGAGAGGTATTCAAAATTCTCACCGAAGACTGCGACCTGCACACCGTGCTGAGACTGACCAACGGTACGTTTACACCCTATAGCCCAGGCACCAAAACCAACGTAATATTTTTCACTAAAGGCTTTCCCACAGAGACCACCTGGATTTACGATGCACGCACCAACGTGGAGCACATCACCAAGAAAGACCGGCCGCTGACTTCTGATCATTTCGCGGAATTTGAAAAATGCTACGGCAAGGATCCCAACGGTCACGGGAAACGCGATCCAAAAAATTCCAAAGAGGACCGTTGGCGTTCGTTCCATATTTCAGAGATTAAAGAGCGGGGATTCAAGCTGGACGGCCTCAAATGGCTCAAGGACGAGTCACTGGAAGACGCCGCAGACCTACCCGAACCCGAAGAACTGGCTACAGAGGCAATCAGCGAGTTAAAAAGCGCCATTGATGAGTTGAATGAGATTGTGGGGATGTTGGAGAATGAGGAGGAAGCTTGAATAATCAATTAAAATTACCTGAAGGCTGGATAGAAGTTACGCTTAAAGATATTACGCATAAGGTGATGAATGTTAAGCCAGAAAACGCACCAAATAAAAAATTCCGATATATAGATATATCTTCAATAGACAATAAGAAATACATTGTTAGTGATTTTAAAAGTTTTTATGGTAAAGATGCACCGTCCCGTGCCAGACGACCAATTAGGAAAGGAGATGTGCTTTTTTCAAATGTTCGAACCTATTTGAAAAATATTGCTATTGTATCAGAAGAATTTGATGGACAATTAGCCTCAACAGGTTTTACAGTTTTAAGTCCAAATAGACTTATTTTATCAAAATATTTATTTAGATGGATTCAGACAAGCGAGTTTTTGAATGCTGTAACTCCAGAACAAACCGGTTCAAGCTATCCTGCAACTTCAGATAAAAAAGTACTATCTCAATCAATATTTCTTCCTCCTCTCGCCGAACAAAAACGCATTGTTAAAAAAGTGGAAGCCCTGCTGGCACGGGTGAACGCGGCCCGAGAGCGCCTGGACCGCGTGCCGGCATTGCTTAAACGCTTCCGCCAGGCCGTACTTTCTGCTGCGTGTTCTGGTAGGTTGACAGAGGTGTGGAGGGAGGAAAATGGATTTACTGATTTGAAAAATTCTAATGATGAACTACCGTCAAGTTGGAGATATTTTGCTTTAGATGAGATTTGTGTGGGTTTTCAGTATGGGTCATCAAAAAAATCAGAAAAGGAAGGTAAAATTCCTGTATTAAGGATGGGAAATATTCAAAATGGTGAGGTTGACTGGTCAGATTTAAAATATACTTCTGATGAAAGTGAAATAAAAAAATATCATCTAAAACCTAATACTGTACTTTTTAATAGAACCAACAGTCCTGAACTTGTTGGTAAAACTGCAATTTATAGAGGAGAGAAACCAGCTATATCTGCAGGTTATCTTATTAGGATATTACATGGAGATAGTGTTAATCCTTTTTATTTAAATTATTGTATGAATAGGCCAGATTTCAAAGAATGGTGTCTTCAACAAAGAACAGATGGTGTAAGTCAATCAAATATAAATGCAAAAAAATTATCTCAATACAAAATTCCATTCTGTGATATTGAAGAACAAAAAGAAATAGTCCATCGTATCGAGGCACTGTTTAAATTAGCCAAGGCCATTGAGGTGCGGGTGGAAGCAGCACGAACGAGGGCTGACAAGCTTACTCAATCCATTCTGGCCAAGGCGTTTCGAGGTGAGCTGGTGCCCACCGAGGCAGACTTGGCCCGGCGCGAGGGGCGGGAGTATGAAACCGCGGAGGCGTTGTTGGAGAAGGTGAAAAATGCTTAGTTTTCGTATACCCCAAAAAAAGAAAAGTGATAAAGTAAAGGAAATAATAAAGAATGCGGTTTCTTCATTCGGTGGCCCACCAATCGCTTTTTTTGCTAGTTTTTATACACCGCCATATCAAAAGCGGCTTGGCGAATGGATGGAAAAAATTGGAGAAGCGTTACAAAGACTTGAAGATGAAAGAAGTTTTAATTTAGATAAATTGCAGAATAACGATCAATTCATTGATATACTTATGTATGGTAGTCAAATTGCTTTGAGAACAAGTAAGGAAGAAAAACGAAAAGCATTGAGAAATGCAATTTTAAATTCGGCATTGCCTGATCCACCTGAAGAAGCCTTACAACAAATGTTTTTAAATTTTATTGACGAATTTACAGAATGGCATATTCGGATACTCAAACTTGTTGATGATCCTGCTGAATGGTGTACTACACATAGTGTTTCTTTACCAACAGAAATAAGAAGAGGACTATTAGATCTAATTGAAGTTGCTTATACTAATTTAGTAGGTCAAGATGATATGTGTAAAATAATATGGGTGGACTTGCATAGAAAGGGTTTGGTACATATTGAATATATGGACGATCCGACATTCTTTAGTAATATTGAAGTCAGTCGGACTACATCCATAGGAAAACAGTTTTTAAACTTCATTGAAGATCCATTGGAATCATAAATGGTTTATAACGGTATTGAAGATATTTCCCTTCCAACATGGGTAGAAAAACTACCTCCCAAAACTGGCCTTGATCTTTTAGGCCTTAGGAATCCAGTTTTAAGTATCGGCAATATTTATCTATCCGGCATCACTACAATTACTCCTACCATCCGTTATTTATCCATTCGCGCCTGGATTATTTGGAAATATGCCCAGTTAGCATTGCCCGATTCCCTCAAAGTAATGAGAGAGTTTTCTTCAAAGATTGAATCTGCTATCGTTTTTGGGAACTTGCTTAATAAGCGAGATACATTTGGTTTAATAGGAAGAAATGAAGGTGTTCATATCATCGAACGTGACGTAGATCCCTTACCTTTAGAAAGATTGGTCAAAGGTCCTATTGCCTTGGATATCTATACAGGACCATCACTCCAGTTAGGAATAGGACAGGAAGTAGATTCCGAAGTTTATGGACTCTCGAAAGAAAGAGGTTTGCCATTAGCATTAGAGATTGACCGTCAAATAAAAAACACGAAGTTTTATCAATATGTCGACGATATCGTTAACATCGATGCCATCAAAAAAGATATACTCCATGAATTGGGTTCCGTACTCCATGTTGAAAATATGCCAGATTCAGAAGTACAATTATTGCTAGAAGCCGTTATTCCAAATAAGCCAATAAATCAAACCGAAATATATCGTGTTGCTACCTATTCACTTCTTCTGCAGTTGAGTGCAAATAAAAAATCTATACCAAAACCTTCCGATGTCTTCATGACATCTATTGATCCTGCACCGAATCTTCCGGAGGTTTTTCAAGCCGTTTTAGATGGTTGGTTGTTATTCACAGTACGGGACATGCTTGCGATTGTTCATGAATCTATTCTGAAATGGGTTGTTGATCTATTGCCGACTGACAAAAGAAAATATAAAACAACAGCTTCGGATGTAATTGGTGAACTGCTATCAAACGAAAGTGAAATAAATCACACTTTAAAGGAACTTGGTATATTAAAAATGAATGAGTCGTTTCAAGACCTACGGTATAGAGATATTTTAAGTAGATGCAGGAGAAAAATACAAAAACCAATCGTAACCAATGGAATTCGAAGATGGAATGGGTCATTCCATGAATTGGATTTATACAGCTTTGCTTGGTATCAAAGCCCTGGGATAATTGGTTTACTACCCGTTGCCTGGATTATGGCTTCCTTTAGAGTAGCAGAAAATAACGAAGAGACTGAATCTCCTGCCAGCCTGCTCAGTTTCAAGGAAGGCAGAATGAGATTAGGATTGGAACAGGTAATATTACCCACCTTGAAGCAATATGAAAAGAAAAATACACAGCTACCTGAAATTTTATCTGAGATGATCCGATTCACAATAGATCAGCACTTGAGGATCGCCTGGAGCAGGATGGCTTCTAATTCAGAAAACGTTGCTTTGCTGTACACGGAAGGGGAAAATTGGATCCCGGTTGATGAAAGGGATTTTCAAGGAGGACAGATGGCTTCAAGATTAGATGAAGCCATCGGTTGGCTTCAGCAACTTGGTTTTATAGATGATAAAGGGATTACAGAAAAAGGCAAAGATATTTTGGAACGTGGATATACCACAATTAGTACAAACGGCTGAATTATGAAGCTTACCGATTTTTGCAAGAATGATAGCTTTCATGCCGTATTGGCACTTACGTATAATATCGACGCACACTTTTTTGAGAAGGTGATTTATCGAAACCTACTTATCGGGAATGCGAGTGATGTAATTATCCTTGCTGACGGACAACAAGTAGAGGAAGATATTGAACGTAATATTGGAGAGTTAAGGCATCTGGGAAGAGATTATCTACTGCATCCGGTTTTTC
>JAEORY010000343.1 GCA_016840645.1 Candidatus Borrarchaeota archaeon
TAGAGCTGTTTGAGCAACATCTACCGCAACAGGTCCTCCTCCAATTATTCCAATGGTATCTCCCTTAAATTCGTCTTTATTTTCCCAGTATCGATATTTTCTATCCATTAAGAAATTTATTGCAACAAAAACATTTGGAAGATCTTCTCCTTCTAAATGTAAAGTTCGAGGTTTATATTGGCCAGTTGCAATAAAAATAGCTTCAAATCCGTTATTTTTTAGATCTTCAATAGTCATTTTAGGACCTAATGGCCTATTAAGAACAATATCAACTCCAGAGTCTATTATCCTTCCGACATCATAATCTAACACATAGTTAGGTAATCTAAATTGTGGAACGCCAAATCGTAGCATCCCTCCAGTCTGATCAGTTTTTTCAAAGATAGTAGGCGCATAACCCCTTTTTCTTAAGTAAAAGGCAGCAGTTAGTCCCGCGGGACCAGAACCAATAATAGCAACCTTTTTCGCATTCTTTTTTAATTTTGGTATATTTTTCGAGGCTTTTTTTGCCTGTTCAATCTCCCATTCGGTTACAAATTTCTTTAACTCCCGAATTGCAACGGGATGATCATCTCCAATTAATGTACATCCATGTTCACATTCATTAGTACAAATTCTTCCGCATATAGAAGGAAGTGGATTGTTTTCTCTAATTAAATTTACCGCATCTTGATATTTACCTTGTCGTATCAGTGAAATATATCCCTGGGCGTTAACGCCAGATGGACATCCATTACAGCATGGAGAGCATACCAATCCTTTATCTGTTTCTTCGGTTCGAATTTGAGAATTGCAGAATAATCCAATTTTTAAGATATCGCGTTTCATTTCTTCGGCTATTTCAGCAGCTCCACGCATTTCACATGGAACACCAACAATACCTATTTGTTCAAAAGTCTCACCTGTGATTTCAACTAATCGTTCCAAAACTCCCGATCTGCCATAAACTACTCCTGCTTTTTCGATTACTTCATCTGGATTGGAAACAATATCTGCCGTAGGTTTCTCATCCTCCTCTTGAACCATAACAATTTCTTTAAGCGTTTGATTTTCTAATAATTCTTTAGCGAAAGTAGTAATAAAACCTCCATTTGCTGCTTTTGCAATTATTTTTGGATTTTTACTTCTCAATGAATAGATTGCTAAGGGTTGTTTTTCTTCGAATTTCTTTTGGATTACTTGAGGGCATGTTTGATAACATTTTCCACAATCCTGTCCATCTCTTTCTAGAATACAATAATCTTTAAGAGTAGGACGTCTTATTTCCATTTCTATATGTTTACAAGACCCTGCACATAAGCCACAACCTTGACAAAGACCCGCATCTACTATTTCTTCTTTTAATAATTGAAAACTCATGTTTATCCCTCTTTAATTTTAATTTCTTTTATAATTCCTGTTGAATCAATTGTGAATTCAACCGAACCATTCTTGTAGGTTCCTTCAACCACATCAAAAACGTGGGTTTTATAATCTTCAAAATTATCTTTATCATCAATTTGTTTTTTGAATCCACCATAATATAGATTAGATAAGTTCATATTTCCTGCTATTTTTCGAATTTTATCGGTTATCTCTTTGTATTTCTTTGGATCCTTGTTGTTAATTGCTTCGCTTAACTCTTGTTCTAAATTGAGCAACTCTTTCCGGTATTTTCTTGTGATTTCACTCACTTCTATATTATTAGCTTGTTCGTAAGTTTCTAGAATCTTTAGTGTCAGTGAGATTGAATGATCTCCTCCCAATAAACCTGAAATCAATGGTAATTCTTCTATCAATCTTCCGGTAAATACATCCTCTAATAAGGTACCTGAAGTAGGAATTCTCCCTTTTGGAAGACCAGATGTAGATAATGTGAATCTAAAGAAGTTACCAACTATATCTGGCAAACTTGCAGTTACATCATCGTCTCTATCAGCTAATTTATCAGTAGCTCCTTTTTCAGAATGCTCTGTGGCAACCTCAATGTTTCCCATTAATGTGCCAAACATGCCTAGCATTCTAATTCCTGAACGTTCAATAATTGGTTTACAACCACGGCAAGGTGCATTGTAATCTATACAACGTTCTTTACATTCTTTCGCTATAAATCCATTACATAGGTATCCAAGATCGTTAAAGCAAGTTTCTTCATCATCGAATTCAATTTGACGATTCACATGTTCCAAATAATCACAAGTTTTACGTCGTGTGCAAACTGTGCATAAGTTCTTTAATTTTGGCAATTCTTCACCTTTCACTTCAGATTGAAGTTCTTTTATCTCACCTAAACAACCATTTATATTTATAGCACCATCAACAAAGTTTTGTAAGGGAGTCACTTCATGTCCCCGTTGATTAGATAAAGCAAAGATTCCTCCTGTAGTGGTACAATCCCCATAAGCAATTATTTTAGTTGAGTTCACTTTGATTTTATTCAAAATCTCCTTATCTTCAGGTAATAAATAACCTGTGATTATGGATATATCGGTTTTTTCTTCCTTCCAATTTTTAGGATCAGAGACAAATTCTACGTTATAACTTGAATCTCCTTTTAATAATATGCTTTCGTTGAAACATTTATTACAACCATTAAATTGGATTACTTTAACATCCATCTTTTAACGTCCCCTCCTCTCTAATTGCTGTAGCTAAACGCTCTACTATATCTTTAAAATCTCCAACCGCAGTTTCTCCTTCTGCAGCCCGAGAGGTATATTGATTAACAAATTGATCACTATATCCTAACTCTTTAAATAATTTTTTCATAAGTTTTATTCTATGCATCGAAAGAATATTACCATTAAAGAAATGACATGCTCCTAAACAACATCCTACACAAGCAACTCCGTCTGCTCCGTTGCTCAATGCATCCATGATCTGAGTTGGGCCAACTTGTCCCGTACATTGAACTCGCACTATACGAATAGCTGGATTGTAAGCCATTCTTGCTACACCAGCAGTATTTGCTGAACCTTGACCACACTCATTACACATGAACACTACAATATTTTCCATTTTCTCGAGCACTTCTGGCTCGATATACTCACATTCACTCATTTTCGCAAATAGCACCTCCGCCTGATACGGCGATAATTTCATCTAATAATTGTTGATCACTGAAATTTAATAATTGTATTGCCCCTGTGGGACACGCAGGCATACACATTCCACATGATTTACACGCAATTTCATTAATTATGGGTATTCCATCATTATTTATTTCAATAGCCGCAGAAGCGCATACTGTCTTACAAAGTCCGCATCTAACGCATAAATCTAAGTCTACAGATGGCACTAACATCTCTTTTTCAATATATCCTTTTACTAATGGAGCAGCTGCTAATGCTGCAGCATTTCCTGCATGAGATACCGATTCTGAAATGTCTTTAGGACCTTGAATTGCTCCAGCTAAGAAAATACCTCCTTTACTACTTAAGGTAGGATTCATCTTGATATGAAATTCCTTTAAAAATCCTTCTTTTGAGCGTAAAACATGTAATTTTGAACCTAAAGGACCTATTCCTTCTGGTGGGACCATTGCTGAAGAGAGAACTACTAAGTCTGCCTTCAACTTTAATGGAGTTTGGCTTAGTGTATCTTCTACTATTACTCTTAACTCACCAAAAATTGGATCCCTAAGAATTTCTGAGGGCCTTCCTCTAATGAAACGTACTCCAACTTCTTGAGCAGATTTATATAATTCCTCAAAATTTAATCCAGGCGTTCTTACGTCGATATAACATATTGTAACATTTGTATCAGGATACATTTCCTTTATTATTCGCGCATTCTTAATTGCAAATTTACAGCAAACTCCAGTACAGTATTGATTTCCTACTTGATCATTTCTACTCCCAACGCATTGAATCATCACTACATTTTTTGGAATCTTTGCATCAGATGGTCTTAATACTTGACTGTTAGTTAATGAACCCGGAGCTAGCATTCGTTCTATTTGAAGTTGAGTAATGACGTTTTCATATCCTTCTTGTTTATAATGATACGGTTCGATTTCGGAAGGGTCATATTCATCATACCCCGCAGCGACTACTATGGAACCAACTTTAAATCGCTTTGTTTCGGGTTGCATTGAAAAATCAATAGCTTGAACGGGGCAAATGTTAATACAAGTATTACATTCAATACAATTCTTTTTATCTCTCACATACGTAGCCGGAATTGCTTGTGGGTAAGCTTTATATATTGCATGTCTTATCGACATTCCCTTATCCCATTCACTAGGAACTTCTACCGGACAATGAGCCGCACATTCACCGCACGATGTGCAATTATCTTTTACATATCGAGGCTTAATCTCTACTTCTACTTCAAAATTACCCATTGATCCTTCAACTTCTTTTACTTGTGCATTAGTATAAAGTTCGATTAATGGATGATTCGCAACTCCGTTGGTAAGTGGAGATATCGAACATTGTGGACATTCTAAGGTTGGAAATGTCTTGTTCAATTGGGTCATATGTCCTCCTATCGTTGATTCTCGTTCTATTAGATAAACTGGAATTCCTAATTCCGCGAGGTCATGAGCTGCTCGAAGACCTGCGATACCTGCTCCAATAACTAATGCAGCTTTAGTGGTAGATACTCTACGAGTTTCAACATCTTCTAATTTTCGCGCTCTATTGACTCCTGCCTCAACTAATCGTTTTGCTTTTTGAGTAGCTTTGTCTTTCTCTTTTTGATGTACCCAGCTATCAAATTCCCTCACATTAACCTGCTGATGACGATGCTTGTTTAATCCCATCTCCTGGATGGCATTAGCAAAGGTTCTTCCGTGCTGATTTTTTGAACAAGACGCAACCACAGTTCTGTTCACACCTAATTCCTTAATCGAATCCTTGACCATTTGAACTCCTGGTTTACTACACATAAACATATAATGTTCTGCTTTAACTACATTTGGTAAATCTTTTGCATATTCTGCTACCTCCGCTACATCTACAGTACCGGCTATATTATGACCGCAATGACATACAAATACTCCGATTCTTGGTTCGTCT
>JAEORY010000344.1 GCA_016840645.1 Candidatus Borrarchaeota archaeon
AACGAATACAATAGTAAATCCTATTCCTGAATATGAGAATGACGTTATTCTTCGAAGATATGATCTTGATTATGGTATATATTTCATTGAAAATGACGGCGAGGATAATAAGCGAGCTATTGAGACTTGGCACAATTGGGTCTTTGAGGCGGTCGAAGATCATACTGATCAGGCCCCTATAAAAAAAAATACTTGCGTTCGTGTGATCTTTGCTGATGGTCACCACCTTGATCTACCAATCTACTATAAGAAAGATGGTATAATCACTCTTGCACATAAAACAAAGGATTGGATAGAAAGCGATCCAAAAGAGTTTTATGATTGGTTCAATACTGAGAAGAATGCACAAATTGAAAGGATTGTTAGGTATTTAAAGGCCTGGAAGAATTACCGCGAGAGCAAGAATAGTTCCGTAAAACTCCCAAGCGGATTTAGTCTTACTATACTTGCAGTTAATAATTATGCCGAGTTCGACAATGATGATCAGTCCTTCCGTGAGACTATATGGAAGATGCATTCTGAGCTAAGCAGAACAGCTGGTTTTAAGTGTCTTCGTCCTACCACTCCAGTAGGTGAAGATGTCTTCCAAGAATACTCAGAGACAAGAAAGACCAACTTCATGAATGCACTTGAATCGTTGCTAGGAGATATGGAACGTGCCGATGACGAAAAGAATTTTAGGGAGGCCTCAGAGATTCTGAGAAATAACCAATTCGGATCGAGATTCCCTTTGGGCGAAGACAAGGATGACGATAAGAAATCAGCATCAATAGCTGCTGCATTGGGAGCTGCAGGCATCAAACCAAAGCCATATGGATATTAAATCCCAGGTAATGATAGTTGTGGAAAATTATCCCAATCTGACCTTCGATCCGATAGCCAATACCCTTAATGGATCAATTGCTGTAGACACCGAGGACCTTTATGAAATAAGCATTGAGCTTTCTCCTTATCCAGAGTATTTCCCTGCTGTCTATGAAACTGGTGAACGAATTCCCAAAAAGGTAGGTAGGCATATTTACTCGGATACTGGTTCATGCTGTTTTACTACAATTGCCAGAACACAGATCTTATTAAAAACTGTTATTTCAAGTCTAGTGGATTTCATGAAGGAAATTGTTGTGCCCTACTTTCTGAATAATTCTTACTATGAATTGCATGGTCGATACTTTGATGAGGAATATTCTCATGGTCCAATAGGTGTAGTTGAAGGATATCGGGATATTCTCCAATTATCGGATGATCTGCGAATTGCCAAGACGATGTTTGATTACCTAAAGGACGGTAAGCTAAATGTTCATCACAATTGTTACTGCGGTTCCGGTATAATTCTTCTAAAATGCAAGAACGGAATTCACGACAAATGTTACAGGGATTTTCGTAAGATCAACAGGGAACAAATTCGTGTGGATCTGCATACTCACTTTTACGAGCATTTGAAGCAAACAGGAATGATTTCCTAGTCTATGCAGTATGTGCATACTAAATGTTCAAAATAGAAATCTTGAGAAACAAGTAATATGAAATACGCACTCATATGTGGAAAAAAATCTGAAGCTACCAAAGGAGCTATAGGATACTGCCCTAGTTGTGATTCAGAAGTAATTGCTAAGTGTGGAGAGAAAAAAATTAACCACTGGGCGCATAAAGGAAAGCGTACCTGTGACCTATGGTGGGAAAATGAGACAGAATGGCATCGTTCCTGGAAGGGACATTTTCCTGTCGAATGGCAGGAAGTAATTCACATAGCAGATGATGGTGAGAAGCACATCGCAGATGTAAAAACCGGCACAGGCTGGGCAATAGAATTCCAGCACTCTTATCTTAATCCGGAGGAACGGCGTGCTCGTAATGCTTTCTACCCAAAGTTGGTATGGGTTGTTGATGGAATGAGGTGGCAACGTGATAAACAGCAATTTCAAAAAGCAATGAAGGAAAGCAGGGTATTGAACCAGAAACCACTTGTGCGCCAAGTCAGCTTTCCTGATGAATGCAGACTTATAAGTGAATGGATCGAGTCCACTGCGATGGTATTGTTCGATTTTCATGAATCTGAACAAGCCGATGATTCAACACTATGGATTCTTCTCCCTGGAATATCAGATTCAAGGGCCTATATTATGAGTATTTCCCGTCTTAACTTTATCATATATCTGAAAGATGAAAAATTTGAAAAAATATTCCGGGAGCAGCTTCTACCAATCCGTGATCAATTACTTGCTATAAAGAAAAGAACTCGGGTGTACTCAATACCTAGATATAGGCTATCCAACGCTCAGAGAAGGCGAAGAAATATACGTTTATAGGTTAGCCAATTCTCAGCAAAAGATGAAGTATGAACTACAAGTTTGAAATATGACCAAATCTCGAACCTACCCTCTTAGCTTTAATCACTGTTTGGTAACTGCACTTGGTAATAGCAGCAATTTCTCTGGTTGTTCTGCCCTTGCTTAGCAATTTCAGGATGGTTTGGGTTTTCTCCTTCTTAAGAAATTGCTTCTCGGATTCAGTGGATCCATTTGGTCTACCAAGAACTCCCCCTTTTTGAAGATATACCTGTCGTCCGGCTTCGGTTCTTTCCTTGATATTCTCCAACTCCATTTCATAAAGTGAGCTCATAACCGAACTAATCATTTTCCACACAGGATTTTTCTTCCCTCCAGGTCGGGATTGTAGACCAAGATTCTGGACAAAGACATTTACCTCATGCTTATCTAACCATTCTAATACTGAGATGCAGTCTCCAGTATGCCTGCCCAACCTGCTCAATTCCGCAACATGCAATTCAGAAACCCTTCCAGTTTCAACCAGGGTGACCAATTCTTTGGCTTTGGGTCTTTCTCGAAAATGGACGGATCCGGAAATCTTGTCGAAGAGAACCAGGTCGTAATTGGTTTGATCCAATTCAAATCTATTCCCATTCTGTGAAATTGTACTTGTCCTATTGTATTTGATTTTCAACTTTGCTTTTGTTTCCATTTTTGTCTGAGATTTATTTTAATGATTTCAGGCGAAAGAAAAGGGACTCCAGGCCCCTTGAAATGCTACTCCGTATGTTAAGATTTAAATGGTAACAGATTCATCGATAATTTTAAGGTATTACCTACCTACACATGGTTAATTTCGTGAGAATAGATTAAAACGAAATCGTTTGTCGTGGAACCTAAACCAGTCTGGATACCTCACAGCCTGGGTTGCAACTACCTGATTATTTTCCGTAAACACCAAGACCATAAAATTTTCATATGATTCTGCATGTTCTATGAAAAAGTCGGTTTGAATAATTCGGTTGGGCTTCTTCTTACCACTTTCTGCATTGCATTGATTAGAGTTACCAGTGTTTAGTGTAGGGACTCGTATTGTATAAGACGCTACTGGAACATCCTTAACAATTTCAACTATTACAAGATACTCAGACGTGTTCTCAAAGCCTACCGCGTATTCGCGCTGGATGAATCTGGTCTTATTAGTCATAGTACAATTATACGTAATTTATTATAAAAGGTTTAATATAATAAACTGATTTTATTATTATTTGTCATCCAGATTATTTATCTTTGATGAAACCCTGGCAATCATGGCCAAAGACAGCAAAAAACATGGGATCCCAGAACTTGACAAGGAAGTAATCAAGAGGATTGCCACCAAGGCCAGGGACATGCGTAAAAACAAAGGATATTCCTACGAGGCATTTGCATTGCATGCCGGGATTAATCGAAACACTTACTTTAAATTCGAAAAGTCTGCTACAACCGGTGAAAACTTCACTGTCGTTACACTACTTAAAGTAATTCACGGTCTGGAGTTGTCACTCAGTTCATTTTTTGAAGACCTGTAGCTTATCATTTCCATATCTGTCATAGCTGATCTATCGCAGTCCACTGCTATTTTTTCTAAAATTTCCTAATTTATAAAGGCGACAGAACCCCTATGGACAGTGCATTTCAGCACTTCAGTTTTAAAATATGGGATTATAAGAGAAAATTAGGCTGAACTTATGCTGGGATCAGGAATTAAGAGACTTTTGTATTACAACAGAGCTTCTTTTGTCAAGAAAAGAGACTTTAACTTTATTTCTTCCCTGGGGGAACCACATTTTAATAAATTATTGATTTCCATTTCCAGGACAATTAATAATAGATCAGTTGGTTAAAAGCCAACTCTAATAAAGCTAAATATTTATTATTCAATGGATTTACTTAATTTAAGTACAGTAAAGTTGAGTTAAAGTACATATAAACACATATTATAGTACACTAGATATGATGCAAGCTGTATTACGAGAATGATATCGGATATTTTGGTATCAATCTCAAAAAATATCCAACATGATTGATTGCAACTCCATTATCATTAAATGAAATAGCCTATTCAGTTTATTTGTAAAGTTTCCAGCTATATTTCTTACGGCATATTCCATCCTCTTATGAATTTCATGGGTTCGATTCCCATTATACCGGCTATTATGCTTGTGTATGAAATCTATTAATTGACTCTTATTATAACCCGCAAGAGAACTGCTTGATTTCAAATTTTTAAGGTAAGCCTTGTTTCCTGTCTCAAGGTACATGAAGTAATTTTGACGCATGATAGTTTCATCAATAGATTTGACTTTGTAGTGACTTGTCTGTAATTCAGGGTTCAGTTTCCCAATTTCCGCAGTCTCAATATCCAGGTCGGCAATAATACTTATGTTCTGGAACTTCTTATTCCTGTTATCATCGAATGTACTTTTTAAGGTATCCTTGAAGGTTATTTTGTTGATTGTCGATATCTTGAAGATGCTGGCCAGCTTCCCTCGGTCTATCAACGATTCAACCCTTATGTCCAGTCCTTTCCTATTTCTGAGATACCGTATATAATTCCAGGTTAACCTGGCTTCAATCCTATGAACATTATAGTTAGCCAGCCCATTGAAGCTAAAATATTCCTTAATGAAATTCTCTGAATTATTGGATTTATTATAAATGGCAATCTCATTCTCAGAACCCT
>JAEORY010000007.1 GCA_016840645.1 Candidatus Borrarchaeota archaeon
TAGTACAACTATTGATTTAGAACCTAACAAAAATGGTGCAAGAACATTAACCGTTAAAAATTGGAAAGGTTTAAGGTTATACATTAATTATGATTATCGCACAGAATATAATCCTAAGTCAAAATCTCTTGGCTGGATAGCTGTAGATGGTTCAGATTGGGATCTTAAAACGCAATATGTACCTGATGATGTGAAAATTCAAGTAAAACAGATTAAAGAACAAACAAAACTACCAAAAATTACAGAGAAGACAAAAAAAACGCTTGGTAAAATAGAAATAATTGATTATGGGGATGGAAGTGCAACAATTGCAGGAAGTCTTAAACATCATGGTTCTGCTCTTATGTACGAAGTAGAAGATACACTTGAAAAAAATAAATCCGATTGGATTAATAAAACACATCAATCATTTCCTTCGAAGAATATTTCTGAGGTGGAGAAAACCTTAGATAAATATTATGATGTAAAAATAGTTTCTCTTGAAGAATATAAAAAAGAAACAGAAAAAATGATTGCTGAAGAAGAAAAAAAGTAGGTTAAGAAATCAATAGATTTTGGTAACACTCTTTATTTTGTCATTGAGTTTTTCTTCAAGTTCTTTCATCTCATCAACTGAATATGCAAGGCACTGAATTACTTGATCTGTTTCTATTACATGAACATATTCTCTCATACACTCTCTCAATTGTATGATCTCATCAATAGTTAATGTCAGATTGTGTTTTTGTTCTACTTTTGTTGTAGTCATCTATGTCTCACCCCCTTCCAAATCTTTGTAGATGTCTTCGAGTATCGAGAGCACGACACTCGAAATTATAAATGAATGTTTTTCTGGTAAGTCATACATGAACTCTTGCAAAATATCATGTATATGACCTACCTTCTCGACAAGAGAAAGTGTGTTAAACTCTCTTTCATCAAGAAGACGATTAATTACAGATTCATAGGACTCACCGCCTATCTTGTGTTTTTCAAGGCGAGCGAGTGTTTGTTTGGTGACGCGGTAACTTGTTAAATCGCTTGGCATAGAGATCACTGTGCTATTTTTTGCAGGTAGTTTTGTCGTTTTTCTTCGTTAATTTCATCAAGAATTTGTTCGTCAATGAGTTCACGTTCTAGCATTGAAACTATTTCAGGTAATTTCATGTGATATGTAAAAGGAGAACGTGGCTCAAATGCTTCATAGCGTAGAACTATAACAGTTGAATTTGGTAGTTTTGTTTCATCCAGTTGTGGGATTCTATAATCTGCGCGTACTTGTCGCAACAATTCACGAATTTTTTGTTTTAATTCTTGAGTTTTGCTCATCTACATACACCTCTTTTTGTGTATATCATTAATTAATAGTATGTATATCAATGTATATAAACTTTGTGGTGAATGTATATAATAATTAAAACCATAATTACGCGCGCAAAAAAGTAATTATGTGCTACCCCACCCGAAAGGGTAGGGACAAAACTATATCTTATTGATAGCATCTAGCAATGTTTTTTATAGCATAGTATTTAGAATCAAAAATACTTGAGAATTTTATCCGACAAAAATAGTCTAATTTTCGCTATCATGATGATTAAAAAAAGAGTCAAAAAACTGTTTTACTCAAGTCTCCATTTTATACCCCAAATCACAGCGATACCTATACACGCACCTATTACCGCTATTATCGCTGGAGAAAGAGCAATTAAAGTATGTGGCACAGTAAAATAGAGTATAACTATCAAAAAATTATAAATCACTAAAGTAACGATTGCAGCAAACACACCATATCCATAGGCCATTTTACACTCTTGCATCAAATCACCTCCATGAGTCAAATTTATTTTTCATGCAGTAGTCCTTTTTCTAAACGCCCTTTAACTTCTAAGATCTCTTGGAGTAATTCTTCTTCAGTTTTAGGTGGTTCTATTAGAATATAATCTCCTGCCATTTTTAAATGAACTTTATCACCTTTCTTTAAATCATGTTTTTTAAGCCATTCCATAGGAATAGTGATACCAAAACTATCACCAATTTCAAACAATGGCCTTTCAGTTATACGAACCAAAATATCACCTCGAATCAATGTATATTTTCATGTAATTTCTGGTAGTAGTTAAGACAAAGCGGGGCTTACATAACTTAAACCTACCCCACGCCGACCAGAGTTAATAACGGCGCTCTTTGTTTTTCCTTAACTAACTTTTACCAATTACATGAGATTGTGCTTTTATTCCTCTTCAACTTTCTTGAAAAACAGGCCACCATCTTTTACTGTGACCTCTAATTTGTCTCCTTTACTAAGTTTTAATTTTCGTACAAGATGAATTGGAATAGTAACTGTATATTGAACATATTCTTGTTTGTTCCCATCATCATCATATCCCATGATTTTTGATAATTCTTGAACCGAAACTACCATAAGCTACACAACCTTTGAATATTCTTTGAATATTAAACTATATAAACTTTGTGAATATGGTTTGAATATGGAAAGATTTATAAACTTCAACTGTGTATATATTCTTGAATAGTAATTGAATATTCAAGGTGAAAAAAATGACAACAAACTTCAAATGTATTGAAGACTTCGAATGTCCTGATTGCAATTCAAAAGAAGACATAGAAATTTTAGAACAATTCGAAGAGAACAAATATATAGTATATTGCAAGAAATGCAAGTTTAAATTCTTTGCGTATGTTAAAGAAGAAACAGAAGAAAAAGAGGGTGTAGATTGGGATGAGGTCTGGCATGAAGCAACAAAAGATCTGCCTGAATCCGAAAGAATAACACCTGAAAAAGCCCTTGATCGCGATGACATCAGTGACATTCTTGGTTATGATGATAGAGATGATGAGTGGTGAAAAAAATGGATGCAGAATATGTTATGAATCGCCTCTTAGATTTCAAGGATGTTTTTGAAGAATGGGAATGTTCAGGCAACAAAGAAGAATGTGCTAAATGCCCTTTCAATCAAGTGATTTATACTAATGCAGAGGATCTTGGACAAAGAACAATTTGTGATCTTCTGGTTGATATTTGCGGTGAAATAGATGAGGAGGAAGACTAATAACAACAATGATGCCTTGTGATATATGCATTCAAGATTTGAAAGAAGGCGAAGAGGAAGTATGCGTTCCTGCCTATGAAGTTCTCACACCAGAAGGAGACGGGTTCTGGGTTTGTGAGGAACATGCTAAAACAATGACTTTAAAAGAACTAAGAGATTTCTTAGAGTTGTAAAAGAACTCTTTTACGAAGTGATGAAAAATGAGTGATGAGGAAGATTGGGGAATGGAACCAAGCGAAGAGGAACTGAAAGAATTATTTGAAGAAGAACTTGAGCAAGCATTAAAAGTAACAGGTGTTTTCTATCGAGTTCAGTACCTTGGACTTGAAATTTTCGATTGGACATCAATCGCGGATAGTGAGCCGTATTCAGGATTTAAAGACGTGGCGATAGAAGATTGTATTGCAGCTTGTGATTCACTTGAAAACTTGATCTCTCAATTCATTGAACCTACTCTGAAAGAAACAATGCGTTTATATGAGGAGACACCTGATGAATATGAAATTGTTGAATTCGAAGCAGAAGTTTGTAGAGAAATCGTAGATGGCTTCTTAGTGAAGCCAATAAAAGAATTACGACGATTTCCATTAACACCAGTAGTATAACATGAAAAGATTCATTGACGAAGTGATTAAAATGAAATGGGTGAAATTCAAAACAGATGTGGGATATAGATGGGAAAGCGTACCTTTAGGTTATGAGATTACAGTAGAATCTTTAGAAGCATTACCTCTTGATAAAGACGAACATAAATTCATTATTGGATTTTATAAAGATGAAAAACAAATAGATCTTGAAACTGCTGAAACTTTAGATGATAGCATGCAAATTGTAGAAGAATTTATGGACCAACTGATTACATAAAAGTGTCATTGCACGTAAAGGAAGTGAAAATATGGAATGTGATTATTGTGGTAGGGAAATAGATCCTTCATTAGAATGGGGAGATTCTAAGAGGTTTCTAGAAAAAGCATATTTCAAAGTTTTTACAAACACAAACTCTATGAATGAGGATGAAGAAATAATTCTTTGTTTTGAATGTGCAAAGAGTAAACCTCTAGAAGAACTCATTGATTTAATCTGTTGGGGATGGTACGAATCTCCTGAAAAAATAGTTAAGGGTAAATATTTAGATGGTACCCCTGCAAGATAAACTACATGAAATTGGTATTTGATTGGAGGTGAAATCTGAAAATGATGATTTGTACAAATTGTTCGTATGCGAAAATATTCGCAGATGGACAACCATGCTCTGAATGTGGATGGACTCAGTTCAGATTTGAAAAAAGACGCAACTAAAGGAAGCCACCATCTTCATCTATCATTTCTTCTTCATAAGCTTCCTTTTCACTATTTGTTGCCTTCACATCAATTACCCATGTGTGTTCTTTTTTTGCAACATATTCTAAATAGTTAAGCTGATTTTGTACCGCATTTGAAGAGTTTCCATATCCTTCATTCCACACATCAAACGCTTTGAGTGTATGTTGGTGGCCATTTGCAAATTCAACATATATGAACTTCTTATCGGCGTTATTCTCAATTTCGTTAAGTGTTTGAGAATCTAGAATCTCTGATTTTAGAGATGCTTTTTTCTTCTTAGTACGTGTTTTAAATTTTCTTGGTGTAGTAGGTGTTCGTCTTCTAATTTTTTTAGGATTATATTTTCGTAAGTTACGGTTTCTATTTAACCAACCTTTTAGTGCAGCTCGTCTATGTCTTTCACGTTCACCATACCAACCTCGTGGCAAAACATCACCAAACTATAGTATGCAGTTGACATATATAAATAAATATACTGACTTCAAAGGTGTCAATCACGTCATTACTACTTTTTTTGACATATTCTTGTTAAATATATCTTAAAATGAATGTATTTTTGAGAGATACATTTAAATAAGACTTGTGCGCTATACACTTTATATAGACTTTTTAAAATAGATGCTACGCCCTCTTTTTTGGTGCGTCTGTGTTAGTGTATTTGCTTTTTCGGTGATTATTTGACTGATAGAAATGGAGCAAGTCAGCATGTTGCGTATATTCAAAGGAAATGGAATAAATTTGCAACAATAAATACTGATTTAGAACGTGAACTTAAAGAATGTGTTGAGGAGATCAAATTAAGTTCGCGTGAAAACCCTCATAGTTGCCTAAAAGCAGTAGATCAAGCCTTTCCAGATGCACTTGTACTTGAGGGACAAGTAATTTCGTGCACTGGGAATCGTGCTCATCTAAAAGAATATACCCCTCCCAATATTATTTCTTTAAAACGATCTATTTTAAGGAAACATGGGTTAATCCCTATGCGTGGTGGAAATAAACACATGGTGGGGAAGGTGCTCGTTATTTCCTAACTATTTAAACTAATTTTTAACGGATGGTTGTGATCACAACGCAAAAAAAGATTAAGCTAAGTCTACCACTAATCGTGTTTCTTTGTATGCTCTTAGTGATCTCACCAATTCCAACACAAGCTATCAGTTATTCCACAACCACCTATGATTTTTATGGTACTGGAAGTCTAGCGAACACCAATGATAATGAAATCACACAAATAAGTGGAACTATTGATTATGGGATTTGGCAACCTTGTGATGATACCCTCAATGGATCACATTACACAGATGATCCTCTAACGAAATGGGTAGTAGGTGGTAGTGGTACACCACCGTTATATTATGGGCACCATGCAAATACTACTACTGTCTATCAAGGGAATGCCTCAGCATGTTTAACCAACAATGGTACTTCTGTGAGTACACATGTGTATAAAAAATATCGCGTTGGAGACTCGTTTGACCCTCATAACATGTGGATTGCACAAGCTATTCTGTTAGAGGAATCAGCTACTAACGAATTTGGACATGTCGCGATTCAGGTTCAAGATGACTTGGGTTCCGCGCTTGGTCAAGTTGATTATTTTGTCTATAATAATTCCGCTAGTCATTCAGACGCGGGGTCTAGTGATCGAGTACGCATAGGAAATAATACAAACGAATGGTATTATTTTAGTAGGAATGTTACTTCTGAATTAGTTGATTCTGGTGGTGCTGAACTTACGAGTGCCCACCTTGATGATATTTACTATGTTGAAATAACATTCTATCTCTCAGGTACAAGTAATACCTTACGTGGATTTTTCGATAGTTTTTTACTCATTGGGCATGAAGATGTGAATTATCCTGAGCCCTCCCATGATGTTGGAGACCCCATCACCCTCTATGGACCTGAAGGTCTGAACCTTACTTCTGATGCGGATGATAGAACGCATATTCGTTGTGATTTTGATGACTTTTCAAATCTTGATGATTATAGTAAGCGAATCGTCTATACTGGAACACCAACAGGAACTCCACACCTTTCAAGTTCTCTGAATGTTGATGATGCAGGATATACGTTGTGGAATAGAACGATTGCACAATTAACGAATAATACATGGAATGTCTATAGTACCATTGAAAGTTACATTGGAGACAATATTGATGGTCAATATGCAGATATGAATGCCTTTGAAAGTGAGGCCATTCTTATTTTTTCACTTAGTTTTCGTACCACTACTGAAGACGCGAATGGAGGCAACGGCGATGGTAACGGTGGAGATGGAGACGGTGACGGTGATACAGGTGACGGTGGTGGAGGTGGTGGTGGTAATGGCGGGGATGGCGGTGAAGTCAGTGAATCACTCAAAATGGTGATAGAAACCGATAAGAAAAACTATCATTGGGGAGATCTCATTTATGTTGATGTGTATTTGATTTACGCGAAATCTGTATCTAGCGAATACGTGAAAATAGCATTTGACTCGTATGATCTCGGATATGCAGAGAAGATAGGAGATAAACATTACCAAGCTATCATTGATTCTACAATTTATGTACAAACGTATGGCGAGCATGTGATCTATGTAGAAGCTGATACGAATGTACATGATAAAGTGACTGATAGCGTCACAGTAAATGTTGTGCAATTTGTAGGACCTACACAAGCAATTGAGAATTTTCTCTATGCTGGTGGGTCATTAATCACGATTATCAGAGTGGTATTTCTTGGTGGTATTGCTCTAATCAGTTTAGTATTTGGCAAATTCATCAATACTTACATCCGGGCTTTTGTAGTGGCAGTAGTTGCACTTATCAATGGATTTTTTGGATGGGTAGCATATTACTTACAAGCTGAGTTTTGGCCTACATTTCTCACTTTCGGAGATTTTGTATCAAATTTCATGTGGTTTTTTGGTTTGATTGTGTTTGCTATTACAATGTACACCATACTAAAAAGAAGGAGAGAGGAGAAACACAGTGGGATTCTTACTTGATATTCAATTTAAAAAAGCAGTCTTTTTATCACTTTTAGGAATTCTCTCGTTCTCAGTCTATGTTGCGCTCCGGTTTCAATTCTTATATATCTTTGTGCTCTTTACTGCATTTACGATAATTATTTCTTTATTGTTATTACTTCTTGTTCAGCGAAGTGAGTCTGTACTTGTTTATTTCTTACTTATTGCGTTGTTTTTCTTTTTGCTCTTATTCTCAGGATTTACCTACATAACACGATTTACCTTAGACTGGTATATTTTTCACATTTCACTTGAAGGGTTATACAATACCTTGCAACAATTTCGATCTACACGATTTCTCACAGTGTCTTTTATTATAGATTCGTTAGTGTTGCCTTTAGTTGTAGGTTTGACTATTGCTTATGTGGTTCATACTTCACGAGTAGGAGACTATAATCAATTTACGCGCAATGTACTTCGAGTTTTACTTGTTTCAAGTATAGCATTGATTTTTGTCTCATATGCATTTAACGATATTCTTCTTGTTGAGAATGCTTTAGTAACGATCTCTTAATTAAAGGAGGTTTAACATGGAAACACAAACATTGAAAGGGAGACCTACTTATCATGTGCAACTTCGTAGACAAGGTAGTTTCAAGTTTAAGACCATTCTCTCAGTAAAACATGATGTTATCAAAGATTTTCCAAAGTTGCTCAATGAATTTCAAAACTTAGACGCTCCACTTGGAGAAGACGAAACAAAGATCATTTTAAGATGGTTAAAGCGTGGTAAAATAAACAACATTTCTGAAGGAACTCAAGTGCAGATTATCAAAACCACGCCAGGAACACAACAATTTGAGAAGGTTTTCCCTCCAACTGGTTATGTGCTTGAGTGGAAGGATAGTAGGTTTACCAAACGATTAGCACGAGGTAGATAAAACTGAGTCTTATGAGTCTTTTAGGATTAATAACTCCTCTCATGGCACTTTCGATTATCCTTCCAGCCTTACTTGTAGGTTTAGCATATATGGTTGGTAGGGTAGCATTCAAAATAATTTCACTCTGTATTTTTTATATGTCATTAGCACTTACTACCTTTGAGATTTTATCTTCTGAAGTATATAGTATTGTGTTAGCGATCTTTTCAATTTCTCCAGAATTAGCGATTGCATTTGCCTTTTTTTCAGGGATTGGTGCAAAATACACTTTTTGTTTGCTTTATGGTTTACTCCTAGGAGTTTCTGTATGGCGAGTAAAACAACGAGGAATGTAATGTGCAACTAAAAACCTTTCCAGGATTTCTTATTTTGCTCATACTTGCATGTGTTTTAGATCTTACCATGCTTGTGAAAACCTATCAAGGTGAAGGATTGCTCAATAATATGTATGCGATTTATTTCTTTTGGATTCTTGCATTTAGTCTTATTATCGCGTTTATCTTGATTTATAGCAATGCTAAAAGACAATTAGCAACAGTGGAGGATTTCTAGTGCTTGTTTCATTATTAATTCTCATGGTTGTGTGTGGGATATTTACAGGGTTAGGATTCTACTATGTATATTCGATTACCTCAAGGCATCCTACACTTCCAATTGCTAGTTCTCAAAATCTGTTGCTTAATCTTGTCTCTATTCTCTCAGGGATTAGCGCGCTCTTTCTTGCGAATTTTGTAGTATTGTTCTTTTTCTTAGTATTTGGTATTGAGACAGGTTTAGAATCTTTGGTAATCGCTATAAACATTGTTCCACAACTAACAATGAGCGAAGTGTTCGTCATACCTCAGATATTATCACTATTGATTATCTCAATAGTAATTATCGCGTTTGCAGAAGAATTGCTCCGTATTATGCCTTTTGTTGCTGCAAAAGCGCATCCTCAAGTTTTTCAAAACAAGGGTTCTATTCTCTCATTAGTGCTTTTTGTATCAACTATTTTTCTGACAAGTTTATGGTTTGGTTTTCTTCATTTGAACAATTTCGCATATTTGTGTATTGCAACTATTGCAGGGATATTTCTCTCAATACAGATTACGCTCACCGATAACATCCTTTCGGTGGTTTTTACACATGGGTTATATGATTTCATTCTTTTTAGTCTTACATTAGGAGTCATTTAGAGGAGGTGATATGTTGAAAGGAAAATTATTCATACTTGGTTTTCTTATCATATTGCTAGGTTTTGTTACGCCAACTATTCTTCTGACTACTCTTCCAACTGACAAACTCCATACAGTTACTACTAATGATGTCACAGTAACCACTTCGCCACAAACATCGCTTGATATTACCTATAGCAAAGAAGCACAAACAACAACCTTGAGGATTTGGACTATACAAGAGTTAAACATTGAAGGTGAAGTAGTAAAAACGATGGATATTACCAAAGATAACTTGAAATCACATGAAATTACAAAGCATATCTCACCTCAAGAAATCGTGGTTACATATCACTATCCAAATGTGGTTTCAGCATCTGGCAAACCTACTACTCTGAAATTCACTATTACCCCAACTGCCAATGGAATTCAGATAGTAGGGAAACTCATAGATTTTGCGATTGATAGCAAAGGATGCACCTTCATAATGAATTATCAGCAAGATGGTGTTGGATACCAATTCGCGTTTGACACATACACATTTACAATGCTTAGCGAATTCAGTACAACAAAGAAAGCATGGTTTAGCATAATGGATGCACTACTTCTCTAAACTTCAACCTTTTTTTGGTTTTTTTCTACATGACACTTGGAGGTTTTTTCTTGGAGAAAAAACAAAGTCTTATAGTTATTCTTGCAGTGTTATTTGATCTTGTCGATTATTTAGGTGGTTTTATTCCCTTCTTAGGGGATGCTCTTGATGTACTTTATGTTCTTCTTAGTGTTATGATTATTTTAGCATTTGATAGAAATCTCAGGCATTCAGGTCCTCCACTTTTCATTTATATTATGATAGAACTTGTGCTAGGAATTATCACACTTGGAGTTGCTGATTTTATTCCTAGTGGAATTATTGGTCTTATTGTGAGAAATCAAATTGAAAAGAAAGAAGGTGAGCCTTTCTAATGCCACGTGCTAAACATTCAACTCAAACAGTAATGTTAATACTTATCTTAGGCGTTATGCTAGGTACTATACTTTCACAAACTTTTAAACCATTGATTGAGTATTCATTCAATTTATATCATGTGTTTGCACTTTCCTTTTTTCCACAGAAAGGAGTACATCTTTCCGAAATACAGACATTATTATTTTTGTTCACTATTGATGCCACGTTAGTATGTGGTGTGATTATTCCTTTAGTTATTCTCATTGAAAAGAAAACGAAACTTCAGATCACTTAGAAGGAGGTGATCACATAGGAAAACTAACTGGATGGTGGGTACTCAAGTGGCTTTCCGTGATCGTAACTTGTATAGGTCTATTTGGTTTAGCATTTTATCTAGGTTATACGTATGTTGTACTAGACGTTACAGAAAAGGCTTCACTTTATAATTTCTTAGCAACACGCTTCCCCTTTGATGCAACCTTCTTGTTGAATGGTCCTTTGGTTATAATGCTATCATTAATAGGTGCATTATTTGCGTTTATTAGTCATAAACAACATCAAAAAGCAGTTGGAGGGCCTCTTTAGTTTAATCTTTTTTTATGTTTTTTTCTACACAAGGAGATGATTTTATCCCAGGTGAAATTGTGCTATTGCCCCTAATAGGTTTGCTACTTGCAATATATATTAGCATAATTAATATCTTTGAATTTCATGTGCTTGGTAGTTTACCTTTAGCGTTTGGTTTTGAAATAACTACTCTTTACTTGAGTTTGCTAGTAACATTCATTGCGCTTTTCTTATGGATACTCATTGCGCTAATTGTGTTTAAACATGCAAAAAAACACAGTAAACATCCTAAATCATGGGCTGTTGTCACGCTTTTGATAGGGATGTTTGGAGTTCTTTTATATCTCTTATTTGGTAGGAAAGGAGGTGGACCTGCTTAATGAGTTATTATTCTACCGAAATGGGAAGAACCGAAGGCTACAGAACTTATAGAAACATGAATGAACGACAAGTCAGAGATGTCTCAGAATTATATAATGCTGGAGATGAAGGCTTAGATCCACGCGAAATGCGTTCAACTCCTTATGAGCGTCAATATATCAAAGAAAAACGTATTATGAAATATGATAAGCGTGAACGGAGATGGAAATTAACATTATTAGGACTTGGATTTGTGGGTTTTCTGATACTCTCAGGAGTTTTGTTCTATAACAGAAAAACGAATTCTACTACACCTACTCCTACACAAGTAAGAAGCACCACAACTCAACCATCACCAACTACAGTAACTACACCAGAACAACGAACCTATCAACTACCTTCTCTTGGAGAGACCGTATCAAAAGAAACTGATGAGGGCAAAGCGAAGACTACTGAAATCCCTTGGATGCGCGAGACATGGGAACAAGAATCGTATGTTGATGAAACTGAACCACGAATTTCAGAGGATTTTGTCACGCAATATGGAAGTACAGGAACAGGTGGATTTTTAGATTTTCAGAATGAGATAGGGAGTGAAAGCACTGGAGGCTTTTACGATATACGAGAGTCTCAACAATATCAAGAATACACAGCTGGAAAACCTTGGTGGGAGACAATAGGCCAACCTACTGATGAATCACTAGAAGAACAAGAATCAATCATGGGTGGAATTGTATGGAATCCAAAGGCTACTACACAACCAAAAGAAACAACTGAGCAACCTGAATCAATAATGAGTGGAATTACATGGTCTCCAACAAAGACAACAACTAAAGAAACAACAGAGAATCCCAATGCAGCAGTATTGCCTTGGTTACGTGCAGTACGAAGACGCAAATAGTACAATCATTTTTTTTCAAAACATATTTTCTGAATTTCAAACTTTACACCAACAAAACTAGTGGGATATTTTCGCGCGCTAATATTTTTTGATTCGAATTTCAAACTTTGGTGAATAAAATGAAACATAAGTTGATATTTACAGCAAAAGCAAGTAGTGTCATTTTATCGCTACTGTTAATTGCAAGTTTTATTACTCCTTATGCTCATTTATCATTTTTACAACCACTTCAGGCAATACCTTCAGGTTTTGAAGGTCCTTCAAATGAATTTGCTGCTATTACCTTCCACAATCAAAAAGGATATGTTGGCACAAAGGCAGTAACGATTGATGGAACTTTTTCTGCAAGCAAACAACCTGAGTATGCTTCAGTATGGTCTTGGAGTGACCCTCAAAATGTGTGGTTTGATGTGGACGGTGCCAAAAGAGGATGTCCTGATATAGTGTTAATGACAAGTGGTTTTGCCCAAGTGGATGAGCACTATCAAACTACTTCAAAACCAGTAGACACCGTAGAATATGATATTATGCAAGATGGGCAAACCTACCATGTGATCACCTATCTCTATTTCTTTAGAGCATATGTCACCTTCGAAGTACAAGGCGATGAGGATTATCTAGGTGCGCATGTTGATGAGATAGACTGGAAAGTAAGTGGTGATATCTATCTCAAAGTGGGGATCAACAGATGGATTCGTACTGAACAAACCAATCAGATGTTTGCAGGATTACTACACATAGAAATGGTCGACATACGTGGTGATGAGGATTTACCCTCAGATAGCGATATTGTTCCTAATTCTGTACCCGCAGCGATGTCTATGATGTCTTCGGTAGGAGGGCAACAGTATGGGCAATTCGAGTTTGACGACCTAGCTCAAGGATGGCAAAACCCTGATGCACTTCCAGATAAAGCATATTACAAGGTGTCACTACGGGATTTCAAAAGTGGCAAAAAACTACTAGAGAACAAGGTAGTCAATCCATGGGTGAAGACCACCTTTGTCATTAAAATGATTGTGAGTAAGCGTTTTGTTAGAACGCAACAACAACAAGCTGAGGATCAAGACCCTTGGATTAACACAGGAAAAACATGGTTAGATGAGTTTCGAGATATACTCAATGAACTGTTATGGGGAGTAGATATTCTTGAAAATCTCTTGAGGTTATTACCTTACCTATTGCTTGCAGCAGCCATTTTAGTGGGTATATTTATGCTCACATTAATTTTCAATCGACCACGAGAACCGGAGGTTGTATATGTTGGTTAATTGGGAGAAAACATCTTATAAGAGCACAGTATTTGTAAATGTGTTTATACTGGTAGTGTTAGTGCTTACAGTAATATTGACAATTTGGTTAGGCCCACAAGCTACTACTATGATGACCTTACAAACAACACCAGACACTTCTACATTAGGGTTTTGGGATTTGAAATGGTATAATCAACTCTTAGTGCTCTTTGGATATACACTAGGTTTTCTTGTATTGTTTATCATAATCGGATTTTCGTTGTATGCCTACAAAGCAACACGGATAAAATGGATTCCTATTGTGTTATGTATTTTTCTTGGAGTTATTATTGTAGGTTTATGGTATGCGTATAATCTTGTCAAAAGCGAAGGTATTTACTACGAGTTACTACTTAGATTTAGTGGGTGGGTTTCCTCATTAATCACATTTGGAGCACAAAACCTTTTAGTTATGCTCTTGTTTGTGGGGATAGGTCTTCTAATAGGAAGACAAGTATTCAGACAATGGGGTATTCCCATTTAATTTTTTACGATGCTCTATTTTATTGAAGCCCTTGGTTTTTTCTTTTTCAGTTTATGGCTTCTTTCTCAAGGATTTTCAAAGAAAGTTGTGCTAGGCATATTTTCATGTATTTTTGTAATAGCCTTTTTCTTTGATCCTATTCTCTATTTTGTAGGTTTTTTTCTTACTGCACATACATTTCATCAAAGTTTATGGATTAATGGAGTTCCTTTTTGTGGAGGATTATCTGGAGTGATATATAAATGTTTAAAGACATATATTCAGGGATAAGAAAAGACAAGCATAGGCGCATGAAATACCTTGTTTCATGTATCTTAGTAGTCTTTCTTGCTATTACTACTATTACGCTAGTGTTTTCTCCTGTTGGTCTTATCCCTACTACACAAGCAGAAGAAACTCCTGAGACTAATGAGAATACACAATTTCCACAGATAGGAGATCCTTCTGAATTATATCCTGATTCTAATGTTTATTCACTTGATTTTAGTGGAACTTATGACTCTGGAGTCTATAGTGCTGAATTTCCTTCACAAGATAATGATGATGGAAAGGCATATCCTTCAGAAAATAACGAACCAATTGTAACTGAACATATTGAGGTTATAGATAAATCAAAACCACTCAAAATATGGGTGAAACTCGAAAATCAACAATGGTATTCAAGTGAAAACTTGAATGATTTAGCATCAGTAGATCCATCAAATATTGTCTATTACGCGATAGAAACACCCTTTGGATTCATAGGGTATTATGTGAATGAGACTGATGTTAATTTTGGACATGCCCCTATTATTTACTCACCTGTTTTAGACAATGGTACGTTTTTCAAAGAGCCTGTTGGTGGGATGTATCTCAAATTATGGGTGAAGGCTGGAGGGCAATGGTATCAAAAATATATCACTGATAGAAACTTAGGATACGATTACAGACAATATATGCAGTGGGATGTTATAGATTCAGAAACATGGCAACTTGGTTTTAATATCACTGCGATGGAAATTAGCGTAGGTGCTACGACAAGAGAGTTTGATGTATATGTAGGCATTCAAGTAAATCAGCATGATAAAAACGCAAAAATAAAACAAGAAGTGACTCCTTATAATGACTATGAAGACATTGGTTTAGAATGGCAATGTTTAACAGCTCCTCATTTCATTGATACTGACTATGAACTCACAAAAATTATTGCAGAAAATGAAACCTGGTCCAAAGAAATTGAACTTGATAATTATGTTGATATAACTACGGAAATTCCTAATTATGTCAAGAAAGCGTATCTTGTCTCCGAAAATGGTGTAAAGTACCATACCTTTGATTTTGAGGACTTAAAATCTTATGGCTTGGATGGTTCTGAACTTTTTAGAGTAGAAGAAATGCAAATGCCTAATGGTGCAAATCAATATATTGCTAGAATAGGCGCATCTAAAGGGGAAGGCATTCTTGCAGATGAAGCATTAATAATTGATCCTGAAATTAGCATAAGTGATGAATCAGGATATACACAGATTACTACTGATAATTATAGCGTTAGGGTCAGTGACACAGGCGCAATACCCTACTACTGGGTCGTAAACGGTAGGAATTACAAAACTGATACCACAGGCATGTCTAATGTTATGCGATTTAGTTTTGACGGTGTGGGGGCATATCAAGGCGAAGACGTGCATAGTTTTGCCTTTACCCCTGTTATTGTAGAAGACGACAATGATATGAGAACGTATTTACGTCTTAACTACACTGACACTGACTGGGGGGGCAGTGGTCAGGGTGTAGAAGTGTTTTATCATTTCTACTTTTACCGTGACTTCTATACAGTACATGCAGATTATAATTGTCTTGACGCAGATTTTGACGGTTTAAGACATTACAATCATTATATTTTTTACGAGCATGATATGGGGACTGCCCCTAAGTATATATGGGCTGACGGGGATACTACTGACGAAGAAGGCGAACTACCTTCGGCTGAAACTACGTTCGAAACGTCATATTCAAATATGAAGGATTATGTCTATACGCTTTATACAAACAACACTAGAACCGAAACCTTCAACTTCAAACTTATTTATGATGACAGCGGGGAAGACGACCCTTCGTCTTTTGTTTTAAGACACAGGGATTTAGGAACGACATCTGCACGTTTCTGGTTTTCTGGTAGTGAAAACGGTATTAGTGCTGCGCCCAATTATGAATATGCCTATGCCATAGTTATTAGTGACGAAGGCGCATCAAATGATATTGCTGCTGTCAAGGAAAGACCTTGCCAGTTTAATGATTATGTAGTAGACGCTGACGCGAATCATGGGGCTACTATGACTACAGGTAGCCTAACAGAATGGGATACTGAAGAAATCATTTATGAATTAACCGCGTCAGGGAATGCTATAGATATGACCCTAGATGGTGACCCATTACAGTTTAATCCTTCATTTCTTATTGACTCATTTACCAGCGCAACAGACTTTTATATTCGTATTAACGGGTCTGATACGTCTTGGATAAACGGCACTGATTACTTCGTGAACCTTGACGGGTCACAGGCAAGAGTGCAGTTTCTTAGTAGTATAAATGGAGCTACACAGATAGAAATGCAAGCAACATCCTTTGGTGGTGATTCTACTTATACACTTTCGCTTCATATAGTTGAAAAACTCACAGAAGAAGATTATTGGTATGGCTGGGTAAAACTTGCTAATGAGTCTTGGAATACTACAGCATATACACAATTAAATTCCACAGGAAATGCAGAATTTACAAATTTGGAAAATGGCAGTTATTACTTAGAGATCTATCCTCCTGAAGGATCAGGTGTATTTGGAACAAGAATAGGATGCACTAATGTTAGTATCGCAGGAAATACGACATTATATTATCCTGTTTATGATTATCGCGGTCACATAGCAATTAACTGGGGGCTATATAGTGGCGCAACTAACATGACGCAATATATTCTTGACAGAATGGAAGGAATGGGCTGTCAGGAAGGTGACGTTATACAGATCACCACAGGTTTTGATTATCCATTAGATCCAATAGACGCGAAATGGGGTAAAAGCAACTTCAGAGACGTAATTATAGGTCTTAAACAAATGGGGTATCTCATTTGGTATAATCCACGAATGGCATATGCCGAAAACTATGATTTTTGGCGCAATTTAGATGATTATAATGATACAGAATACAGTGACGGCGACTTCTATAACGAAGGACACCTAAATGATGATTTCAGAAGTCACAATGCATTTATGCAATTTGAAGCACAAATGACAGAGATAATGGGTGACGGTGGTGACGTAACCGAAACACTGTCTAGTTATGCGTTTTGTCTGGTGCAGGAAGACTATTGGGATGTTTATGACGTAAACGATTCTGCTTACCTTACCTATGGGACAGGTGCTGAAGAGTGGGATTTTGACAATTCAACTGGTGGTTTAACTATCCACACATCAGAAAATAACCATTTATATGAAATTTATTATATGGCTGGTTATGAACGGATGTTAGCCCCTATCTCAAATGTGCATGATTACTGGCACTGGGGTATAGACAGGATGTTAGAACAGGTAGAATGGTTCTTAGCAAACTGCACATTACCTGACGGCACTAGTGCTATAGACGGTTTACATCCCGACCATTTTGGAATTCGTGCATTAGGGTCATGGAACACTTGGAATCAAGGCTGGTGTTCTATGTGTAGCCCTGTAGTTATAGACTGGTTCTTAGGTAATTACACAGAATATGCATCTGATTTTAAATTGTCATGGGTCACCTATCAAGGGGACGCTAGTGAATTTACGCGGGGAAGAAACGATAGTCTTCCATTCATGCATGACTGGTTACATTTTAGGACGGAACTACTTCACGAAGCCTATTATAAACCTATATTTAATTTGGCGAAGTCTTATAATGCATCAGTCATTCTATATGACGGTGATGACAATAGAATGCAATCACCTGACTGGTTCGTAAAGTTAGGTGCGGATATTGTCGAACATCAATCAGGAACGGACTTTGATAGAAATTCCTATTATGAAAATTATGCAGATTACTGGGTAGGTAGACTCCCATTTATGCAGGACAGTGAACAAAACTGGCAATTAGCAGACGACCATGAAGGTTTTACTTCACAATTAATGCGTGCTAGTGCTGAAGGCATTATGCCACAAATCCTTTACAATCATTTGAGTCCCTACAGTTATAACATTCCTGAAAGTTACTATGACGAATTTGAAGAAGCCCATGACTTCTTCAGGGAAATCTGGAAGACTCATAAACAAGTAACAGAGTGGAAAATAGCCAAAGTCTATATAATGGTGGGTGCATCAGCCCGTCAGACATCATTTTACTATGGTGGTTCAGACGGAACTTACTTAACACCACAAATAGATGCAATGCGCCTAATGTTTAAAATGCCAGTGCAACTTGAATATATCTCACTTTACGAGATTGAAGAAAACGGTATCCCTGATGACTGCGATTTATTAATTATTGCAGGTGGGCAGGATGCAGGATATATGACGTATCATGCACTTTATTCAGATACGCTTAACACTACACTAACTAACTACGTCAATGACAATGGTTCAATTTGGTTCTTTGGAAGTATAGGGCTTTATGATACTGACGGTAATGCCTTAACACCTGACGGTTTTTCAAAATTGTTAGGTTTAGAAGAAGGGTCATTTTCAGCAAGTCAGACAGCAGACGACATATTTTTTGTGGATGAAACACATTGGATTATCAATGACGAAGAAGGAAAAGGATTAATTGACGGTGCTGAAGGTTATGAACCCGCAGGCACGCTATTAGGCGAACCTGTGTATAACGCTCTTCGCTGGACGGCTATGACTCAATGGCGCTATAATGTATCGGCAACTGGTGACGCTGCTGACGTAATAGTTTGGTATGGCAATGCCAGTTATAGAGTACCCTATCTTTATATAAGAGATGATATAGCGTCAGGATATGTAGCCTATTGTCCTTTTGAATCAACAAACATTTGGATGGGTGATAGGCTATACGAAACTCTTAGACGTACTACCTTCTTCTTATTAGGTGAAACTGACGAACTAAGACATGTAAATGTGACACTTTCATCATTTGTAGGTAGCAGAACAAAAGAATCACTGTGTCATTATGCTGTGTATAATAACAGTTACGCATGGCTTATTGACTTCTACTATGAAACCTATGGAACAGGTAGTATCGAAGCTAGATTAGCTAATAGTTTTGATGTCAATATTAATTTCAGTGATTTTATGGAAGCAGGCAAAGACTACCTGATTTACTGTTATGACCGTCCTAACACTACAGACGTGGACGGGTATCATGTATGGGATACATCTACTTTTGATGAAACAAATATCACTCTTTTGACTGATTTGAGTGGAGATCATATTTTCACCAAAAATGAAGTCTTCAACATGGTGTTTGAACGGGAAATCGCTCATTGGTTTATTATCAAAGAGGCAGTCAATGGAAGCACCTCATTACTCCAAGTAAAAGCCACGAATGATACGGTATTAATCACAAACGAGGGTGCAGTAGGGGATACTTATGTGATTAATGCGACAGCACATACAAATACACTTGGGGAATTTGTGGTTTACTGTAATAGAACAATTAGTGGTGTGACAATCAATGGGGCGCCTGTCTCATATTCTCATAATATCACATCTATGATTTTAACATTCAATCATACTTTTGCAAGTGATGCGGATATTGTAATAAATGGTGCTGTAGATTCAACACCTCCAAGTTGTGGCTCACCACCTTCAGATGATACTTATCAAGAAGGAGATACAGGCAATTCAATTTCATGGACTTGGACTGAATCATATCCTGATACTTACAACGTCACGAGAGATGGAGTAGTAGTTGACTCAGGAAGTTATTCTGACGGTGTGCCAATCGTTCTTGATATAGACGGTTTAACAGAAGGAACTTATATTTTTATTATTGGAGTAAATGATACGACAGGCAATTCTGCAAGTGACTCAGTTACTATAATAGTGACTGCTGCACCTTCAGGAAATGGAGGTGACGGTGGAGATGGTGGTGGCGCGGGTGGTGGAGGTACTGGTGATGGTGACGGTGGAGATGGAGGTACTACTGTAATTAAAGAAATGATCCTTCTTGCTCTAAACTTGATAGATCCACGAGAACCTGAAATTGGAGTTATTTGCAAACTATACAACGAAGAACTTGGCACACAAACATTCAGAATGTATGTAGTCTTCACGAATGATTATACACAGCAATCCACACAGAAAGATGCACGTCTAAGTATTTTGTCAGATGCATATGGACAACGCTTATTCTCATTCAGGGCCTCACAAGGAGAATATACGCTTAAAGTTACGACTTACGCTCTTGTAAATGGTACTGAGGTACTCTATACTGAACAAACATTAGATATTGTAGTGAGACCTGGAACATTCTTTGAGGTATTTACTGATTTTATTCGGTATGCACTTGCAGCATTAATAATCGACTTAAGGAGTTTTATACTATGTTTGGTAAATTACTCTTTCTTTTGGCAATTCTAGGTTTGGTCCTTCTTTTGTTTCTCGAAATTTCTCCAGAACCTTTGCTCATTCCTAATTTTGCATTACAAGTTTCGGATGCACAAACTACGTATTTTGCTCTCTATCTGACTCCATTTTTCATTGTAATTCTTGCGTGGGTTATTATTGCGTTTATTGTTCGTAGGGATGCCAAACATCGAGAAAAAAGCCCTAACGCATGGTTTATCATCGTATTGTTGACTGGAATAATTGGTGCACTCATTTATTATCTCAGAAGAAAGGAAGTGTTATTATAGCGAATTATTCAAAACGCTATTTATTGATGTTTATCTTCATATTTGCGTTAGAAGTAGTAGCATTTCTGAGTATTTACATTGATTTAATCGGAGTCAATTATCTTTTCTCAGAAGTTCCACTATGGGAGAAAGAACCTCAGAGACAATTTCTCACCTTTATTGCAATACCTATTTTCTTGATTCTTATTGCCTTACTCTATGGTCTATGGATTGCCAAACAAACACAATATTCTACAAGTGAAAAGGCAGCTCTCGTAGTGACAGCAATCTTCTCATTCTTTCTTGCAGTCAATTCAGTATGGCAACTTATTTTCTTTCCACTTTACAAAGGATCTTTTGATATTGACTTGAACAAATTCGATCAACCTTTTGCAACTCCTTGGTTTGTAGTAAACACACAGATCAAATGGATGATAATGATAAATGGAATTGCAATGGCACTCTTCTTGATTCTTATGTATGATGTGTTTGTTGACAGAAAAGCCTCACCAGTCACAAATATGGTGAAAGCAATTGTATTCTATTCAATCAGTATTTTTCTGATAATTACACTTTCAGAGTATTATACAAGTTTGCAAGATTTTAGCACGCAAATCTCTGATGTATGGCGGTGGATAGGCATCATAGGTTTGAGTATTGATTTCGTGATTCTCACATTCCTCCTCCCTTACCTTGAACTTCATTCTCATATTTTTAGAAAACGAATGCATATTCCAGGAGTCATTGATGTGATATGAGAAAATATCAGACTGTTTTTTTCCTATTGCTTATACTTGGCATATTTGCGGTTATCGAAGGGTTATTCTTAAAATGGATTAGTTTAGATCCCCAATATTCATTGTACGTATATGAAACAATCCACCTGCACCATTGGATTTTAGGAATTGTACTTGTAATCATTTCAATCATTGGATTATTATATGAACGAAAGAGATGGAGGAGGAAACAACTTGTATAGTAGTCTTACTAGGGAAGAAGCACGAGTAGGTCATGCAGTTGCACATTTACAAACAAAAACTGGCGAGCCACCAACTACTACGGAGGTAGCACGAGAAGCACGAATGCCACGAAATAGAGTGTATGCAATACTCAATAGTGAGAACTTCAAACGCTTTACTCAATCAATGAGGCGAGGTCGAGACCGGATTTACTCAATGTCACCAGAGATGAAACTACAATTTCTTATCTTAGGCACATTAGTAGTAGGGATGATCTGGTTAGGGTACTCGCAATACGCCCATGAAAAAGCAGAACAAAACCGAATGATGTATCAGCAGCATATGACACAGCAAGAATTTGATAAACTCATGCGTGAGACTTCACAAATACAACAAAATCAAGGGATTATCGCGGGCAATCAAGTATATATCAATGGGCAACTACGACAGATTAATTATAATTTAGAGGGTGTAGGTGCACAACAACGCTATATTATTCAACAGAATAACTTGATTGTAGATAACCAAGGCACTCTATATGACAGACAGGGGCAAATCTATCAATTAATAGATTCACGGACTGGAAGAATCATTGATACACAAGAACAAATAGGTGCTCAAATCAATCTTACTGTGAAACGCCATGAACAAGAAACTACTGCATTAGAAGACCAAATGGCAGCTCTTGGAAAACTCATTGGTACTTCAACCACCACGAAATCTACTTCAGATTCTAAGGATAAAGACAAAGGAGATTCTAAGAAAAAAGAAACAAAAACCGTTACAAAATCAATACAAAAAACGATTGAGGAAACTAGCAAAAAAGCAAAGGAAGAGGCAAAAAAAGAAAAGAAAAAAGAAGAAGAAAAGAAACCTTGGAGTGGATTATTACCTTGGCTGTAATTAAAAAAGTAAGTTATGGTATAAGCATATATATTCTCATTTGTTTTTTATTAACTCCTTGTATTACAAATGCACTTGAGACAGGGTATCTTACCTCAAAAATGAGTGTGAGATATGATATCTCACAACCCTATTTTGAACTTGTAGGACCTGACGTAGAAGATACTACCATTCATGTTGATCGTTGCATTGAGTTCTTTGACGAGAACCGCAACGACCAATTTGACTATGATACTTCAGGAGTGATAGTTGATTCACCCGAGTTTCGTTCTCAAAGACTTCTTAATAAGGGTGATATGACTTTAAGTACACGAAAAACTTATAGAGAAGGTGATGGCACACTAGATATGCGCTATATCTTTACGGTAGGTGCAAATGACAAAATCGCACTTCATTTCTTCTTTGAGGATAACACAGTAGAATGGGATATTAAGATTTCTCGGTGGGATGATCGCAAAACATCAAGTTCTTTTTGTGTGCTCTATGAAGTCAATGGTATAATAACTCAAGTCAAGTGGCCTTTCCATGATACTTATAGCGCAACGATAGAAATCCCACTTATAGAAACACCAGAAGAAACTCAAGCAACACCATTTCAAGATTTTATAGATTGGTGGAAACGATTTTTAGGTTTAAATTAAACTAAATTGAATCAAACGGAGGTTTTACTCATGCAAGAAATTTCTCCAGAACCAACTACCCCACCACCGGTAGTAATTGTTTCACAAGAGGTTGCAGCCCTCATTTTTATTATTGCTGTAGTTTTAATCTCACTATTGATTGTCTATTTTTTCTATAGATTCTTATTCAAGGCAAAAGTAGGAACGATAGATGGAACACATATTCATACAAGCGTAATGAGTGAGATACTCAAAAAAACTCCAAAAGTGGGTGAAACGAAAAAATGATGCTCTCTAGGTTACAATGGTCATGGCCTACTTGTGTGTTGACTTATATTGTATTCGTGAGCATAGGAGTAGGTACTGCCTTATTTTATGCGAGTTTGCAATTAGTTTTGATTGCAGTTTTAGCAAGTATATTTTTTGGTGCAATGTTCCCCTCATGTTTCACATGTCTTCATTATATTTCTACCACACTTACGGTATTAGGTGCTCGTAGAGATACTGATGGATCTGTACGAAGGGATTGTCATAGAGCACCTGAACACAAGTGGAGTCCTCCACAAACATGGTCTATTCCTAATCTTATTCAGGAGATCAATCTCTCTTTTATTAAGGATACACTCAGAGAAAAACTCATGCCTTTGATGCCAAAACTACCAAAAAACAACAATCCAAACGCGAAAGAGGATGAGGAAGAGATTGCAATTGAGCAACGAATAAAGGAGATCGAAGAAGGATATAGAAAAGACGTGCAACATTTCAATGATAATCTTGATATAGTGTTTAAAGAATGTGCCACACTTAGATGTTATATACATTGGCACATGAGTGTTATAGGTCCTGCTCCAATGGAATTCAATGGCAAACACTATCCTTTCAGTTATTCGTTATTATTAGCACCTGGAGGATATACTTCTTTCTCGAAATTCAGGGATCACTTTCTATATGGGAAATTCTACTATACAGATGTCATTCAATATCACATGTTCAATGTAGATACAAACTATGGCGAAATTCCCGTGTTTTTTGAAGTACCACGTCAATTATTGACCTATGAGGAACTTACTCGATACATAGGCAATATTTCTGAAAGTATTACCTATCTATATGCCTTCATTGAAGAAAAACGACCTGAACTCGAAAGCATTCCTATTTTGCAACAAGAGGTAGCACTCAAATCTCAGTTATTGCAGAATGCCAATGAGTTACTTGGCAACATGAAACTAGAATTTGAAGGCGCACTCACCAAACGCGATTTAGCACATCCACTTGAACTATTGACACGACCTACACTATTTCCACCTGATATGCTCGGCACTCCGTATATTACACACACTTCTAAGCAAGAAGAACAAGAGAAAAAACCTAGTATCTGGACACGTATTTGGAATAAAATTCGAAGGAAGAAACCAGAACAATGATGTCTGAAGAAGAGTTTGAACCAATACGCGAGCTACAATCAAGAATATTCAAGTATATCAACTTCCTTCATTTTTTATGCAAGGAACTAGAATCACCTAAAATTATCAACTTTTGGATGCATCAAATAAGAATTGAAGACTATGAACTCAATGGCAAATTCTATGATGTAGCAGAAGAGACCGCATATCAGTTATTAGTTGACTTAATGACAGGAATTTCTGGAGAACTCCTTGCGTTAATTCCACTTACTGTTCATGTAAAAACAACCGAATTTCCAACATTAGCCAAACGAATTGCGGTACTCCTAGATCATTTTTATGTCTATAATTTAACGTCTTGGACCACACAATTCAGTCAATTGTTAGTGAAAGATGATTATGTTCGTGAGATCATTGTATATCCATCTTTTGAAAAGTTTATGGAACAGTTTATGTTACCTGAAGAAAAGGCTATACTCCGCACCAAACTAAATGCAAAGTATCATTCGTTATTAGATGCCAATCTCAGAGACTATCTTAATGAAGCAACACAAAAACTAGACACACAACAAGAAAAAAAGAAGCTAAAGAATAAAAAGAAGAAGAAACAAGATAAGGAAGGTGTATCCTCAAGAGAACGTGTATTACGAAGTGAACAGTATATCTCGTATAAAGACTATTTAACAGCAGACTACACGATACAAAAAGAACAGGAATTTAATGAAATTGTGCAACTCTCCTTATCTGATCCTGAAGAACTCACAAGACGGGATGAAACGCCCCTTACATGCACTCTAAGACCTGAAGATATAGACTATTCTCAAGAATTATTTGAACGAAAAGAAGAAATTGAGAAACATATTGAACGTATGCAAGTGCAATGTTCACTCTATATTAAATTACATTGTTTGCCCTTGTTACGTCAAGCATTAACCTTGTTGAAAACTCCCTTTAACTTAATGTTTTTACAAAGGCAACGCTTAGAACATGAACTCGAACTATTATCCTCACAATCACAAAACATTGATGCACTTGTGAAGTCTATTGCAAGTGAAAAACAAATGCCTTCACTATTTGGTGAGGATAAACCAAAAGATACTGAAAAAGAACAAGAGAAAGAAGTGATTTATTAATGAGCAGCAGCAGTCAAGGAAAAGATCTTACTACACAAATTGAGAAATTACTTGATACCTATAAGGATTACCGGCCTTTTGATTATAAACAAGTAAAAAATGTTACTGAATTGATTAATCTTGCATATTCGAAAGCAATAGAAGCTAGGGAGAAAAATAGTTCTGTAATGTTAATTGCCAATATTGCAATTTTAATGGATGTAGTATCACAAGCTCGAAAAGCAGAAACGTATTGGATGAG
>JAEORY010000345.1 GCA_016840645.1 Candidatus Borrarchaeota archaeon
CTCCACTTCTAGCTCACCATACTTATCATTTCGGAAGCTGTTTATGTCCACTATAGTAATCCCATTAAAGAAGTCATTGGGAGGGCAGTGGTGTTTATCATTACTCACGGGGAGAAAGGCGAATGTTTTCCAGGTGACTAATTGGGAATCTTCCTTTTTGGGATTAATGCGATATATCTTCTCACCCATTTTTCTCACTTCCGATGACCCATACGTGACCACGTTTTGTAGGGGAGTATCCTGTTGCGCCTTCCTGACTGTATGAAGGTTCACTCTAGGATCTTGGCTGAGAAGGTCTAGGATCTCACCGTGTCCAAGGAAAATGCAGTTAATCAGAACCCCATATCCCATTTGTATCGTTTGATTGGGATCTAAATTTGGGTGCTTTAACAGCTCTTTCACAACCTCAACGTGGTTATCGTTCGCAGCACAAAACAACGGAAAATGGACAAATCCTTGGTCAAACTTGTTGGGATCAACTCGTGGATCTTCAAGCAAGGCTCTGACAATGAGAGGATCGCCATATTGACAGGCGAGTGTGAGGGGAGTTTCCCCATCTCTCATCCGAGGCTCATTGGGGTCCATGATATAATTTTCTAAAACAAATTTTACGTCATCAAGATTAAGCTTTTCAATGCTATGGAATAGAAAATCCTCCGGCGTCATCCCATCGACACCCAAATATTGGTTGTCAAAAGTCTCCATCATATGAGTTCCAAAAATATCACTCACAATTCCAAGAATTTTTTCGTGATCATAATCCCCATGATTCTCTTGAAATTTTAGCCATCCCAAAACATTTTGGATCGTTTGATTGCAATTTTTATTTTGAAAAATTTCGCGATCAAATAATACCTTGACGGCTTCTTCCAAAGGGATATCGAATAAACAACTCCGGCGGTAGGTTTCATTTTGCAGGGTTGTGTAAAACTTTTTTTGAATAGTTGTTAATGTCATTTTTACCACACTATATTGGTTGAGGGGTCACATCATACTGCAATGGCGATTACAAAGCAATCGTTTTCTAATATTATCTTTATCGTATATTTATATTCATGATGTTTAATAAGAGCAATAATAGAAAAATGGTTTTTTTATGAAGTTTTTTATTTATCCTTTATTTGCAATATCTTTTGCTTTAGCGCCCCTTCAAAGTATTGAGGCCCGAAAATACGAAAGTGCTCATATCATTCCGTTGAGCAGGTTTCGGGGTCACACATACGTGATCCTCGGATTGACGAAAAAAGGAGAGCTCGATGATTTTGGAGGGTTTAGAAACAGCGGGGAAACCGATCCTAAAGTGACTGCCGCAAGAGAAGCAGAAGAAGAAACACTTGGTGTCTTAGGATCAAAAACCACGTTGCGAAAAAGACTCACTGGTCCCATATATGTTGTTGACATGAATAGAGGTCATCCACACTATATACTTCCTGCAAGAGATTACGGGCCAATAGTGTCAAAATTCAACAAAAGACGCTATGGCAAAACAAAGCTAAGCCCATGCCAAAAGGAAATGGTGGAATTAATGGCCATTCGCATTGAAAAGGTGCGAGAAGGAGTCAAGTATTACAATGGACGCATCCTGAAATTGAAAGGTCCTAATGGAAAGTTGTATCCCGTGAGAAGGGGAACAAGTGGGTCTTTGATTCGAGCTGTTAAGAAGGGATATCTGTAGAGCGGGAGGGTGTTCACTAGTAAAAATACCATAAGTAACTGAAGGTTAGTGCTGTATGAAACCATCAAGTTTTATTAAAAAAAATAACAAAAATGATGTAATAGTTAAATATTACATAAGGTGATTGTTATGGAACCTTCAAAAGGTTTAAATAGATTATATTCTATATTTAATCAATATAATAAGGGTGTTATTACTGAAGATGAATTGACTCAGAGAATACAAGAGGTGGCCACCGAACTAGATCTGTCAAATGTCGAAACACTTAAACATATAGAACAGAAAATCAGCCTGATAGAATCAGGAGAAGTTAAAGATCGATTAATTGGTATCGTCACGAAACATTTTCCGGTCGATCATTTGACTCGAATGCCTGATGAAATAAAGATAGCAATCCTAAGTCGTTTGGATCCTAGCGATCTTGCATCTGTCGTACGAGTTAACCAAATGTTGTTCAACATCTCACAAGATCCTACTTTTGTAACAAGCATCCGAGACCCTTATAATAAAAGGTTGGAAAATGCTTTTGCAACTGAATACAAAACAATGGACAAAGAGGCTTTCAAAGAGAAATATAAAGAGGAGCTCAAGCATGCTAACAGCCTGGATCTAAGTTTGAAACCTGCGCCAACGCATGAGTCGTCGTCAATACCACGCCTGATACCTGACTCGGTGAGTCTTCCTAGTCCTGCACCTGCACATCCTAATTCGGAGTTAATACAGTTTATTTCCGACCATTGCCCAAATGTGATTCATCTTAAACTGCCCTGGAAGACCAATAATGATGGTTTAGCCCAAATTAGCAAATTGACAAATCTGAAAAGTCTCGATTTATCGGGTTGCAAACCGATCACAGGTGCCGGTTTAGCGCATCTTAAGAAATTGACACAGCTGGAAAGACTCAATTTATCACATTGCAGGGGATTCGGAGATGCCGGTTTAGAGCATCTTAGCGAATTGACACAGCTGGAAAGACTCAATTTATTGGGTTGCGACCGGATCACCGATGCCGGTTTAGCGCATCTTAAGAAATTGACACAGCTGGAAAGACTCGATTTAGCGATTTGCTTCCAGATCGGCGATGCCGGTTTAAAGGATCTTAGCGAATTGACAAATCTGAAAAGTCTCGATTTATCGGGTTGCTACCTGATTACTAATGCCGGTTTAGTCCATCTTAAGAAATTGACACAGCTGGAAAGACTCAATTTAAGGGGTTGCCACCAAATCACCGATGCTGGTTATAAGGATCTTATTCAAACCATCTTAGAAAATCGACCAGCTGACGAGTCTTAATTTATGGGTCACGAATATCAACAACGCTGGATATTAAGAAGGAAATTTTGATATTGAGCCTACGGAAGAAAGATGCAAAGATTAGCGCGAAGTGAACTACTCGGTCCTAAAGCATCCAAGCTTCTGGTTCATTAGATCTAGCTAGTAATAGAGAGTTTTGTCGGAATGGCATTATTATTTAAAAAACAAGCCTACAAGAAAATGATTAATCCTTATGTTTATCATTTTTTTTGTTCATCTTGTTCGTTTGGCACCGCTTTGAGCAGTACTTAATATCATCCCAGTTCTTTTCCCATTTTTTACGCCAGTTGAAGGAGCGCTTGCAGACAGGACAAATTTTTTGGGGCAGCTCAGATTTTCTCATATTGCGACCTTAACTAGTGATAATGATATCTTAACTCAATCCTGCCTTCAGATTAAATAATTCACAATGCTATTCTTACTCGTCGATTTGATAGTGGGATCATGGCACTAGTTGTTAATTTCCTGTAAAACAGCTGAGCGGAGAAGAGCCCCGTAACTGGATTAAAGTTGGAACGAAAAAAATCACAGATCCTGAACCTATGTCAAAAATATTTATCTAGATAGGTGCCTGAACGATTCTCGATTGATTGTTTAACGCTAATTAGCGACCTGAAAAACCCGACAAGTCTTGATTTATTGAAGAGGATATAGACTCGCTTTCTGTCAATACCGCACTTATTATGTAAATTGAAGTGTTCTAGAAAATCGCTTCTTGACGATCATGAAATAACCTGTATTCTTATGTCTATGTTCCAGATCGTTGTTACATCTATTCTTTGTGGAGTTGTGCTCTTTGTGCAGGTGGTCCACTACCCAATGTTTATCGACTATGCTCGCGATCACTTTTCGGAGGCAATGAAAAAACACCAGAGGCTCACATCCTGGGTTGTTGTACCTTTAATGCTAGCAGAAATTTTGCTTGCAGTAGGTGGATTTGCGACTAATATGTATTATTATTTTTCCCTTGTTCTTCTAGCTGCTGTTTGGTTTTCAACTTTTCTTCTGCAGGTCCCTTGCCACAAAAGACTGAGCCTAGGATGGAATGAGGAAACTTACACAAGGCTTGTCAAAACAAACCGATATCGTACTCTAGCGTGGTTTAGTCGTCTGATCTGCTTGGGAGCGGCACTCGGAATTTAGAATTCAAAAAAACACTGATTTATTGAAAAATACTGCCCACGTCTTGAGTGTATTATGCTACCACGCAATAGTACCAATGATCGCTTAGGGCACCTTAGCAGCATGACAAACCTGACAAGTCTTACTTTAAGATGGTGCAGCAAGATCACCGATGCTGGCGTGAATTAGCTGAAAGAACATCTTCCTAATCTCACAATATATCGCCAATATATTAATAAATTTAATTGTTTACTTTAATTATTTTTTTATATAGTATAGAATTCTAACTAATAAGGGTTGATTTATTATGCTAAATTTAAATAATTGTTGTTCTGAAAAAAGGATGGGTACAGATCTTGAGTCATCAAAGCCAAAAAAAAGCAGACGGGTATCTAATGAAGAAAAATCTGCTATAGATTCTCTATGGGAAACAATCAATAATAAAATTGTAAGTTACGAATGTCGACAAGTTTGTAATGCGGAATATCTTAGACTCACCAATAGTATTCCTATCGAAAAAGTGCCTGATGAAATTCTACTAAAAACCTTCAGTGAATTAGATGTAAAAGATCTAAAGTCCCTATCCAGCGTTAGCAAAAATATATCAAGACTCGCTCAGAATCCATTTCTTATCAAAAGTAAATTTCCAGAAAAATACAACGAACATCTATCTGAAGCTTTCTGGACATTTGACCCCTCAAAGAAAGATGAGTTTATCAAGAAAAACAAAATAGCACTTCAATGTGCTGATAGTCTTGATTTTAATGGTGTCACCGTTAACAAAGATTTAATCGAATTTATTAAAGAAAACTGCCTAAGTGTAAAACATATTAAGGGGACAATTTTAACTACTAATGATGATCTAACGCACATT
>JAEORY010000346.1 GCA_016840645.1 Candidatus Borrarchaeota archaeon
GAAATATATGTAGTTGGTCGTTACTATGACCCCAAATATTCTTGAGAATGTCAAGGCAAAGGTATACTCTGATTTCTATCAGCGAGCCTTAGACGATATAATTATTTATGAACGCAAATCTAGTGATCTTGTAGACCTTTCTTTGCTAGTTGGTTTGTGTAGAAATCTTTTTTTTGAGGACCACGAACGAATTCGAAGTAAATTAGAACAAATAAATCAAAAACTAGATCTTCGTATTAATTATATCCGTCATTGTCAGCACACATTCCCACGTTGTAATGCACGACAAATGTTGGAAATTCAAGAGACTCCTGCGTCTCAAATTTCTAGAGTGATCTGGGGGTTTCAATCAGTTATGCTACACTTCTTTTTTAAAATCCCATCGGGTCATGATTTTCCCATTCGATGTGAAAAACATGCGAATATTTTAACAGAAGATAATTTTCGATTAACGCGAATTAATCTTTCGCGCGGAGTCGCAATTTTTCAAACTCCCCAAATTGAAGTAGAACTGAAATTTACAGGAGATTGGGTGATTTACATCCCTTATCATGTTGAGAGATGGGGAAAACTTATAGAAAGCGCCAAATCATCAGAGATGGCACTGCTTCAACCAAGGCTTCAAACTACGGGTGATCGTGTCTCTATAATGGCACGTCTTGTTTGGAATAAAGAAAAAATGGATCAAAAAGAAGCTGATAAAAGGTTTACAGAATTAGCCACACAAAATGGGTTTAAAGTCGGGCAGAAATTATTTCCGATTTTCTTTTTATCACATCAAAAACTAAGCCCTCTAAAAGATCTTGTACAAGACAACCGAGAAGATATTAAGGAAATCACTTTTGATTCAGTTACGTTAAGAAATACTATTGATCTTGCAAAGGATATTTCAAAAGCTAAAGAAATTAGTGAAGAACTTCTTAAGTTACTTCACTGACAGGCCTCAATCGATTTTCACACGTTTCATTAATACACCTTTAACATCTTCTACACCTGCATCAGTACGAAGCGCGGTAGGCTTGAAATGCGTTCTTGTTACTTTAAAACCATTTTTCTCTAAATCGCTCATTACATGCTCTATTTTTGGAACTCGAATGGATAATTCGTCGCATAATGAATGAACGTCATAATATAGAGGAGGACCGTCTGCTTCTTCAATAATCCTATCTAAAAGGCGCATAACACGTTTTTTTGATTCATAAGACTGTCTTTTCTCAGCTTCATTTTTTATTCTTTCACAAAACGATTTATCGAATAATTTCCCCGCGAATAAAGGACCACCAATTGACAAAATTGAATTGCAATTAGGACAAAATTGAACAAGATGAGTTGTAATTCCTCTAGCAAGCTCTCTATAACTACATGAAAAACAATGTAATACGTAACCTAATTCCTGTAAAGAGATATCTGCTTTTGTATCACCATGATCTGTCTCAACATAAACTCGAATATAATGATCCGTACTATGAACAAATCTCACTTTGGTGCCCATGCTAAATCGTGCGGCAATTCTGATAATACATCCTGCTAATAGTCTAACAGCAATTTCATGGCAATATTTCGTCTTTAAGGAGTATCCTCCATATTTTCTAAGGCTTACATCTGGATAGACACCACAAAGCGGAGCCATATCGGTTGCCGTAGCACACAATAAACTGTTCTTTTTTCTTAGTGCACGGACGGAAGAATCAATGAACGTTACAGGAGATCCGAAGGGGTCGATATCAATAACGTCAAATCGATTTCCACTTGAAGCTTGCTTATCAATAAAAAGGTTCGCATCTTCGTTTGATACAGTAACTTTATCTTGCAATTCATTTACTCTTATGTTCTCTCTTGTCAGTTCGTATGCAGACTTGTTTTTATCATTAAGATGTATTTGTTGAACATCAGGAATTTCTAATGCAATTCGAATACCCCGGACTCCGCAACCAGTTAATGGTTCACAAAACCGAATTGTGCGTTGTTTTTCTTCCTGAAAAACCTGAACTGCCAATACAGATATGTCCCTATTCAATTCCATTAATGGATTGTAAAAAACAGGTGTCTTTACAAAGTTCGTTTCCTTTTCTGCGGTGTCAGATATATAGAAAGAGGCTTTTCCTTCAGTAATTTTACGTAATGGAAATGATATTCTTTCTCCTTTACTAACAGGCGTCATTCAGGTTTCACACTTTTGTTTGCATTTGTTTAACTTAGAATGAATAACTTAAAAATATTATTAGACTGATCCTAATATTCTGTTAGAAGGGGTGAACTACCACCCAACAAGTAGGGTGGCTTCCTGAATCATCCATTCCCCAAAGGGACATGTCAAACAGGCTCAACGGGCAGTCCCTGCCCTGGTGATGATCGTGATGCTACATAGTGGGGTGATCGGTGTAAAACCGTGATGGCAGAATTATGGTCTCTTGCTAACATCAGTCCACAATAAGGACAGCTGTGGATGCGAGTTGCCAGTGTTTTTGGAACCAACTGCCCACACCTACTACACAGTTGTGTGGTGTTATAGGCACTCACATACTCTACTAGAGTACCAGCTTCCTCCGCTTTGTACTCTGTAAAGCACATGAGTTGTCTCCATCCCGCATCACTAATCGACTTCGCTACATGATGGTTCTTCACCATATTAGTAATCGTAAGGTTCTCATACACTATTAAATCATAGCTATCGACCAGTTTCCTACTAAGCTTATGATGAAAGTCCTTTCGCTGATGGCGTATCTTCCGGTGTACCTGTGCCACCTTCCGGTTCTGCTTATGACGGTTATTTGACCCTTTCTGCTTCCTAGCTTGCCTTCGCTGCTCTTTGGCTACTTTCTTCTCCGAGTTTCTGAACCAACGGGGGTTGTCTATTGTCTCCCCAGTATGTAACGTCAGCAAACTCTTTAACCCCACATCCACCCCTATCGCGTTCTTCAACTCTTTTTGCATGTGGCGATCAGGATCGGGAATTTCTACCGAAAAACAGGCATACCAGTGGTCTACATCGCGTTTAATGGTACATGTCTTGATAACACCTTCAGACGGAATAGGACGATGTAATTTGATGGTAATAGCTCCAATTTTCGAGAGGCAGAGTTTCTTCTTTTTCTTTTCAAGGGCGAACCCACTTTGTGGGTAAGTGAAGGAATCATACCGGTATTTCCCTTTAAATCGAGGGTAGCCGGCGTGTTCCCCCTTCTTAACACGTCTAAAAAAGTGCTTGAAGGTCTTATCCAGTCTTCTTAACACGTCTTGAAGTACCTGAGAATGAACCGCTTTCAAAAACTGGTTAGTCTGTTTGTCAACTTTCAAGTGGTTGGCTTGCTCATAATAACTGATTGATTTTTGATGAGTTTTCCAGGCATTTTTTCGCTCTGCCAGACCGTTATTATACACAATACGACAGGTAGTGAGCCATTGAGTTAACGTAGTTTTTTGTTGTGTGGTCGGATACACGCGAAATTGGTAAGTTCGTTTCATCACACTGATCCCTGTGTTCCTCTGCTATTCATTTCACTAGATTTACTATCCGCAAAAACCTATTTAAAGCTGGGGGACACTACGGTGAAAGTGAACAAAGTAAAACATGCACTTCATTTATCCCCCCAACAAGTTGGGGGGTCTTCTTGCGGAGAAGGGATAAATTTGTTGAAGAAGGTTGCAATTTTACGATATGGTCATCGCCCCGCACGTGATAAGCGAGTTAGCACACATACGGCGCTTGTTGCCAGAGCATTTGGAGCAGATGGGATATTCTTCGATACAACTGATAAAGAACTCAAAGTTAATATAGAGGGAGTTGTGGAACGATTCGGAGGGCCATTCTTTGTCGAAATGGGAAGTTCCTGGAGTGATATAATCGAAAGATGGCAAAATGAGGGAGGAGAGATTATTCATTTAACAATGTACGGGCTTCCACTTCCTGAAGTTATCGAAGGGATAAAGCAATCACCAAAGAAAAAACTAATCATTGTAGGTTCAGAAAAGGTACCTGGAGAGATTTATCAGATGTCAGAGTATAATGTTGCTGTTACGAATCAGCCACATTCTGAAATCGCAGCCCTTTGCATTTTTTTGGATCGATTATTCGAAGGAAACGCTGTTGAAGGGGTTATGCAATTTAAGGGTGCTAAATTAAAAATAATTCCGACTGCACGAGGTAAACGTGTGACAGAGTGCAATTCTTGACAAAAGAAAGGATATACTCGCTGAACTTTAAGAGACATCCTGTTTGTTAACGACAATTAAAGATATGAGAAGACCTATTTGTCCTGATAGATCATTACAGTAGTGAAATTACTCCTATTAAAAAACATTTAAACTTTGACGTTCTATAATATGAGATGGGGGTATTTCAAGGAAAGCCACATGGCGTTCATTGACGTCCAGAAAAAAGGCGGTTTAGCTACCGCTTCAAGGAGGAATCGAAGATCCAGCAAGAGACAAAGCACCAAGATATACTTAATACCTTCGTAGAAGAAATCGGAGGCAATGATGCACTCCAGATAATTGAGATCTTATCTGAAGAACAAGAAATAACAGATGAACAAATTGCTTCAGAAACTGAACTCAGATTAAACGTTGTTAGGAAAATCCTTTACAAGCTTTACGATAATCAGTTAGCTGCGTATAGGAGAACGCGCGATCAGTCCACCGGCTGGTTTGTTTATTATTGGAAATTAGTTCCTAATCGAGTAAAAGAACTATTACTGAAACGAAAGAGACAAGTGCTAAAAATACTTGAAGATCGGCTCTCATACGAGCAAATGAACATGTTTTTTGAATGCTCGACACCAACTTGCCCTCGTTGTACATTCAATCAAGCTGTAGAAAATTCATTTAAATGTCCAACTTGTGGTGAAGTGCTAAACCATCAACAAAACGAACAAATAGTATCGACACTTGAGGAAAAACTGCTGAAATTAAGACGCACAATTGAGAATGGTACTTCATCTTCTTAGTTAATTAAATTTTTGTTAAATACAGACATAA
>JAEORY010000347.1 GCA_016840645.1 Candidatus Borrarchaeota archaeon
GATAGGACTGGGCACCTCCCCTTGCAGGATTATCCTATCACGTTTCTGCTCCACATAGTAATCGGTAATAGGAACTGCGGAGAGTAATGCTTTTGAATAAGGATGCAGTGGGTGTGTGTACAGTTCTTCCGCATCCATTATTTCAACTAAATTCCCAAGGTACATAACTGCGACTTCATCGGCAATGTGTTTTACCACTGCGAGATCGTGCGCAATGAACAGGAAGGTCAACCCCAGTTGCTTCTGGAGACGCTTAAAAAGATTAATTATCTGTGCTTGAATGGATACGTCGAGAGCAGATACAGGCTCATCACACACAATCAGCTTGGGATCACATGCTATTGCTCGCGCTATAGCTACTCTCTGGCGCTGGCCACCGCTCATCTCATGTGGATAACGATTCCTCAACTCATCAGACAGTTCCACTAGCGAAAGCAGTTCTCTCACGCGCCTGTTAACTTCCTCGCGGCTATGTTGCTTCCTGTCAGATACAAATGCTTCTTTCAATATTGAGAAAACAGACTGCCGCGGGTCAAGGGATCCATAAGGATCCTGGAATATCAGCTGTATTTCACGCCTAATAGGTTGCAATTCTCTATCAGAAGCAGTAGCAATCTCTTGATTATTGTAGCAAATACTGCCAGAGGTCGGTCGAAAAACTCGCAAAACGCACTTTCCAACTGTTGATTTTCCGCAACCAGTTTCTCCAACGAGACCAAAAGTTTTGCCATTTATTACAGAGAAACTAACATCATCCACAGCCTTCACATACTTAATATTCTTTGAGAAGAAACCCTTTTCAACCGGGAAATGCATCTGAAGATTTTTAACTTCTAATAAAATTTTCGTATTATCCACTATTTTTTCCCCACATGAACAAAACATGCTGCATAATGATTGTTCACACTTTTTTCTTCCAGTGCCGGCACCCCATTCTTCTCGCAAAAGGAATTCCTAAAGGGACATCGTGGCAAAAAAGCACATTTTTCAGGCAAGTTTACTAGTGAAGGGGGCAAGCCTTCAATGGGTATCAATTTATCGTCCTTTCGACCGGCCAGTTTGGGAATAGATTTTAACAACCCCAAAGTATAGGGATGCTTAGGATCAGTTAGAATATCCTCAGTAGTTCCGGATTCCACAATCCTTCCTGCATACATGACATAGATGCGATCAGCATACCGTGTTACTAGGCCCAAGTTATGTGTAACAATGACCATCGACTTTTCCTGCTTTCGAACAATATTTTGCAAGAGCTCCATAATCTGGGCCTGTGTTGTTACATCAAGTGCGGTTGTAGGTTCATCTGCAATAATCAGTTCAGATTTACAGGCGACTGATATAGCTATAAGAACACGTTGCCGCATTCCACCGCTCATTTCGAATGGATAGTTGTGCATTCGGATCTCTGGGTCCGGAATGCTAACATCAGCTAATGCTTGTTCTCCAATCTTCCATGATACTTTTTTGGATGTTTTGCTGTGCGTTTGAATCACTTCTGTAATCTGCGTTCCAATTTTGAATACTGGATTCAAGCTGGTCATTGGTTCCTGAAAAATCATGGAGATCTCATGCCCGCGGATTTTTCTCATTTCCTTCGAATTTAGTTCAAGAAGATTACGGTTATTAAAAATGACCTCACCGCCTAAGATTCGACCTGGAGGGGTCTGCACCAATTGCATTATGGAAAGTTGCGAAACAGATTTTCCGCAGCCACTTTCTCCGACAATAGCCACTACTTCTCCATGGTTCACATTAAAGGAAACACCATTGACGGCTTTTATTTCACCAATGTTTGTAAAAAATGATGTCCGTAAATTCTTGACTTCTAGTAGAGGCTCACTCATATCTTCCCTCTTAATCTTGGGTCGAGTGAATCGCGTACTCCATCACCAATAATATTTACTGATATTACAAGCAACAAGACACATAATCCGGGCAAGATTGCAATTCTGGGCACTGAGCGTAAATACTTGAATCCCTCAGATACCATGCTCCCCCATGCAGGTGTAGGTGCTGTAATGCCTAATCCCAAATAGCTCAATGCAGCTTCCAGCATAATTGCATAACCAAGATTCATAGTAAATACAACTATCAGCGAAGGAAAACAATTAGGCAGAACGTGCTTTAGGAGTATGGATGAGTTCTTAGAACCTACTAATTTGGCAGCTAACACATAATCGTTCTCTTTTATTGTTAACACCTTTCCGTAAAGAATTCGAGTATACATAGGAACCATAGAAATACCAACAACAATACTAACCCCAACGATTCCTCCTCCAAATAAAGAAGCAAGAACCATAGTGAGTATTAATGGCGGAATTGATAGTTGCGCATCAGTCAAACGCATAATTACTTGACCAATCAGACCTTCAAAATAACCAGCTAGCAAACCAAGAAAAATACCAGCAATTGCGGCGATAGAGCAAGCAAGAATTCCTGTAATCAACGAAATACGTGCGCCATACAATAATCGAGTAAATAAATCACGTCCCAAATAATCTGTTCCTAATAAATGTGTCGACGAGGATCCCAGCATAATATCTGTAAACGAAATATCTGTCGGGTTATATGGTGTTAAAATTGGAGAAAAAATAGCAGTAAAAGCAAAAATAATAACTATGGCTGTACAAATCCAAATAGAACTTCCTTTGCCAAAGAAAATACTTAATTGCTCTCTGAAAAGTAAATGGTTTCTAGAATTTTGCATCAAAGTTTTCCTCTAACCAATCGTATTTGAGGATCAATTAAACCATAGAGAATATCCACAATTGAATTCAGACAAACTATGACTAAGGCAATCACAAAAACAACGCCTTGCACAATTAAGTAGTCTCGGTTTAGAACGGCCAAACGAATCAACTGTCCCATACCTGCAATATTAAATACTGCTTCAATAATTAATGCGCCACCAATAGCAATTCTTACTTGCAAAGCAATTACTGTAACAATCGGTATTAATGCATTTTTCAAAGAATGCTTTAGAAATATGCTTGATCTTTTAATTCCATTTGCTCGTGCTGTTCTGACATAGTCCTGATTAATCTCATCAAGCATATTAGAACGTGTCTGCCGCACCACTGAAGCCACTAAGGCAATAGCCAAGCAAAACACTGGCATTGCAGCATGTCGGATATACTCGAGGAAATTTTCTGATGGATTAACAAATCCCTGTATTGGCAACAACTTAAGCTTCATTCCTAGAAAAAATATCCCGAGGATACCAATCCAAAACGTAGGTGTTCCAATACCAATCGTGGAGAGAAGTGTAATAAACTGATCAATCCAAGAACCACGTTTAATTGCACTAACTACACCAAGCAGAATACCAACTACCGCCGCAATGATAATAGCAGGGATACCAATACTTAATGTTCTGGGCAAACGCTCAGCTAAAATATCCCCTACTGGCCTACTATACATTATTGAGTAGCCAAAATCGCCATTAATCATTCCCTTAATCCAAAGATAGTATTGTTCTGTTAATGGTTTATTGAGGTTTAATTTTTCTCTAAGCCTATCAATATCCTCTTGTTTTACATCTTCGCCAAGAACCATTCTTGCAGGATCACCAGGCAGGATGTGCATTAGTGAAAATGCAAACAATGAAATTATAAATATTAGAATAATTGAAATGAAAATGCGTTTTAATATAAAGACTGCCATTTCTTACCTCTAGCAAGGCATATTTTATTTGAATTACACTACACCTGCCGCAAAAGCAGCAGGTGTAGTATATTCTAACCAAAACATTTGCGTATTTACAACTTATTTTTCTAACCAGGCTTCGCCAAGCGTGTTGCCAAACGAGGCAATGGCGCCCCATCCAGTATCGTGCACATAAGTTTGTGTAATAGTTATTTTTCGATTTACACCAAAGAATACCGACATAACTTCATTATCAATGATTATTTTTTCGGCTTCCTTGTATCCATTAATTGAATCTTGGCCAGATGTATTTACGCCAATTTCAATGGCCTCCAACAACTCAGCTGGTTGCGGAAAAGAGCCAACGCCAAATCCATTTTCTCTTCCAGGCAGATACATTCCATTAATCTGCGACCCGACACCACTGTCAAGAGTAACTGCCTTATTTAACAAACCCTCACCCCAGCCATCCATTTTAACGACGTAAGACGCAACATCCAAATCAACCATTTCAAGTTCAATGCCAATTTCTTTTAGCATTTCTATAAGGATCAGAGCAATTGTATTTTGAGAACCAACATTGTAAGTCGTAATTACTGTTTTAAATCCATCTGGATAGCCTGCTTCAGCAAGCAATTGTTTTGCTTTTTCAATATTGTAAGGGTACCCATCGATCTGGTCATTATAGTAAGGATTGCCAGGTGCAACAAACTGATTGGATAAAACTGCCTTTTCTGCTGTTAAGAGAGAAACAATAGCTTCGCGATCAATTGCATAGGCTACTGCCTGTCGAACCCTCAAATCCGCAAACGGTCCATCAGCAGTGTGGAAGTGTATCGCATAGCTAAAATAGGGCACTGAAGAACCATACGCAGTAAATCCCTCTTCTTCCAAAGAGTTTGCAATGTCAAAATCTTTAGCGGTCCAAACATCAACCTCCCCAGCTTCAATTGCTGCTTGAGCAGTCAAAGCTTCTGAATAAATAACAAGCTCTACCCCATCAAGAAATACGTCGCCTTTCCAATAGTTCTCATTTCGAACAAAATTTATACTTACACCATGCTCCCAACTATCAAAGACGAAAGGACCAGTTCCAACAGGATGTTCAGCCATGTATTCTTCGCCATGGGTTTCAAATGCTTGCTGTGATTGCATATATCCCATCTGCCGAGATAAAATATAAGGCATTTGGCTATCCCATTGAGTTAGATGTAAGACAACTGTGTAGTTTCCAGTAACCTCAACATCTCCAAGGTAACTAAGGTAAGAGGCGCCAAGAACACCTTCATCACGATACTTAATTAAATTCCATTTGCAAACCTCAGCTGTCA
>JAEORY010000348.1 GCA_016840645.1 Candidatus Borrarchaeota archaeon
AAATAGCTTTCTCCTTCTAAATAATCAGATCCTGTTTTTAAGTCATTGTCTAAATTCCAATCTATAATTAAAGGATCATTATTCAGCATGGCGGCGAAATAATGCGCTTTTCCTTCAGCGATAGCTGCTTTCTCACCTTCATACGGATAATAGGCAATCATGTCATCAATGAAATGACCATACTCGTGGTAGATGACATCACTTTTCAATGCTAAATCACCACAACCGGTACCAAATTGAATTAGGAGCCAGGGCCATGACGCGTAGGCTGCACTACAACCTAACTCATCCACACCAACCCAACAAGTCACCCTGCGGTCTATTTCATGAAAGTCAAAGGGCGGAGAAGCAATATAATCATGAATATGATTTATATGATAAAAGACATTTTGTTCTGGACCACAGCCCCAATCCCAGTCATGGGAGGAGGTGATATTGGCCAAATGCGGTTGTACGCTATCATCAGGTCTGATATATACATACGGACCCCTTAAAAAAGATTGTATTTGCTCGGCTTCTTCGGCAGAATATTCAATACTATAATGACCGTCGAGGTCTGTTTCCGCTGATCCGATGACGCTTCCATCAGTATCTAAGATATCAACATTTTCATGAGCAAACGAAACTGGAATCGGTGTTTCGGTTTCATCGTGGGGATATATTTGTCCTGAAACATATCCTGAGCAGACATCGAAACGCATGATATTCTGGCTGTGAAGAACTTCCCCTGTTTTTGCGTCTACATAATAAACCCAAAGTTGGGGAGGATTCTCAACGAAGGCCTCAAATTTCCAACACAACACATACTGATAATTCTTATTGCGCTCGCTGGGAAAGATGACCAAACCATCGTTGAATTTGTCCTTAAGCATTCCCTCTTTCTGTTGTAAATCTTTCTCGACTGATTCCCAAGCGCTATTTTCATCTATCTTAGGTATTACTGGGATTTTTATGCCGTAAAAATAATCCAAACCCATCATGGTAATAAAACCAGGCAGCTGTAACGAAAATGAGAGGCCACCAAACTCTACAGGAACGTTTTGATAAACTTGATCATACTGAATCATCCAATTTCCAAAACGACGATGAATCTTCTGCACTTTTAAATTTTTTATATTTGCGATACTAAGTAATTTCATTTGTTTTTCAATAAAATTATGAATTATCCTTTCAGCTTCAATTGAGTCTTTGGGCATATCAACTGGGTAACGAATTCCGGTGATTCTTCGGGGTAGGCTCGTTTTATTGTTCCATTCAACATTTGCTTTTTGGCCATATTGCTCTAAAAATACCGACCACTCTGTCATCTTGTCTTCACTCGGTTTAGGTTGAAATGACTTGGTACACATGCAAAATATCAAAATGAGAAGGATGGTCGAGACACATAAAATCGACGTTGAGAATTTGTGTTCTGTTAAATTCGATTGTTGATGAGCCATTTCAAACTCCTTGTTTTTTAAATTTATTATTCAAAAAATCAAGCGCTCGCATTGTTCCTTGAGTATTTTCAATGTCGCGTTTAATATAAAGATCGATGTCGTTGGTATAACGAGGAGCACTGTGGTAGGCCAAAGCATCGGTCAAGTTCGATCACCGACTTAATTTTGCTCAAAAAGTATTTTACCCTTGAAAAAGCGCTTTTGTTTGCTTTAAATAATGATATGAAATATCTCTGGTGGCGATTTTTGCCATTTTTGCCTTGTAAGTTGGATAGCGCGCAGTACGCAAAAGGGAGTTAAATTATCTAGAAAATCAATTGTGATATTTCTTTCTTCATACTAAAAATATAACTAATCATATTTGAAATGTCAATGAAATTATTACAACCTCGCATGAAGTCTAAATGATCTTCTGGTCAGCTTAGCCTACTTCAGCGTGTTTCCATCATTGGTCTGCGGATTCATTCTCAATTCTGTTGAAAAGGAAGTTATTAAGTCGATTCACAAAGGGTGGGACACCAAGATGGATTACCTTATAGTATCTTCTCAATATTTTATGATGAACGAAGGAAGTTGTTCGCTAATGCCTAATGCCTGATATGTAAGAAGTGTCACGCATTACGCATTACGTTTTACCCACATATAAACTCAATTCTTCACTATAATTGATTGAGAGGATACACTCTGTAAATCATTTTCTCAGAACTCTTATAACTTGATTTATTCTTTTTCGGACCTTCTTATAATCGATTTCTTTCCAGGCTTCCAAGATTGGGATATAACGAGTATCGCCGATGGCCTCAATTTTATCTAATAATGACAGAATCATTTCTCGATTGCGATCTTTTAAATACGTCATATTAAAATCTTTACTTTGACTGCTTAACATTTTATCAAATCCTTACAACAATTCATCTGAATAGGTATCTATTTCAATCTCCCAGCCCTTTTCTGTATATACTAACATAGGTCCAGAAATAGTGTATTTTGTAATGCAAGCATCTTGCTTGCAGTTTAAACATTGAATTTACTACTGTTTTTTCACAATCCGTTGGCCAACGGATATGTTACGTTTTCAGACAGACTCTGATTAGTGTTTAGGTTAACAGAAACCGACTTAGCTTCTACCTCTTGACCGAGCCAGGAATGGTGCTTAAGGTATTCTCAACCATCTGAAATAACTTGTCATAACTTTCAACATTAAAACCAGCTTCAGAAAAAGCGATTTTCCCGTCGGCTCCGATAACATAAAGTGTCGGCAATCCACTCACAGCATATTTTTTGGCCACTTGATCGCCATTAAGGAGCAACAAATAGTTGCAATTTCGCTCCCGCATCAATTTAACCGGATCGCCACTCTACCAGGTGCTAATGCCAACCACTCTCACCCCTTTCTTCTGATACTGTTCGTGCAACTTCTGAAGTTTAGGCATCGCCGCTACACACGGACCGCGCCAGGTAGCCCAAAAGTCCAGCACCAAATCCTGTCCACGAAAGTCAGTTAATGAATACGTTTGACCCTTTGAATCGGTTAACGTCCATTTCGGAGCTGGTGTTCCTGTTGGAATTGTGCTTTTCGACTTCTCGAAACCTTCGTACTATTTAACTTGATAATCTTCGGGGGCCTGGAGCTGATAAGTCGAGGAGTCAACCGGAATATTAAATTTAAGATTTGACGAGGTAATTATTTGACCACGCTCTTGGCCCTGCGCATAATATAACTTTATTTACATAGACAATTTTTTTCTTTCTATCCAGCTTGCGAATTGTTTTGCCATCATAGACAACTAGCGGTTGTGGCTCCCCCGTATCATTAACTGGACCTTGACTAATCAGCATCCGTACTCCAAACGGATCCGGTTCGTTAATTTTTTCAATAATAACGCTTCCTTTCAAAGGAGATATAATTCTAACCTGGCCTCCAGATTTTGCCGTGCCCAGCGTATGGTTTTCCGCCTCATAAGAAAAAGTGTGAATGGTACGTAAAGTCGAATCAGCTTGGTGAAGTAACTTCATGGCATCGGGTATGTTTGATTGGGCGGAAGAGGGGCTAAGATAAAAAAGTAAAATGAAAAGGCAGGTAGGTTTGGTAATTTTTTTCACGGAAGTGTGTTCCCTTTGGTTTGGAGAGCGGTTAACGAGTGGGTTGTGCGGCGGGCAAGCATAGGATTAATTTTAATCAACGAACAAGTCTAAAAGCTCTCTACCGAATAAAAATCGTGCCTCGGCTTACTCGTCCTTAAAACCCATTATTAGCTTAATTAATTGTTGATTCTAAACAACAAAAGTACTCTCAAAAAGTGTAACCTTAGTGCGTCTATTTTCTGCTAGCCAAATATCTAATTTGGCTTGCATGAATAGCCAACTTTCTGGTGAATTACCTGTCGCTTTACTAATCCTGATGGCCATCTCCGGACTCATCGATGTTCAGCAGTTTATTAAGGCTGATTACGTTTTTCGAGTAACCCCCATCTTTTTTGCTGCTTCTGTAACTGTTAAGCCTAATGGTTTTATCACATCTTCTCTTAATACTTCTCCAGGGTGTGTTGGTTTTCTTTTTTGAATCATTTAAAAATAATTTTTCAAGATCCTTTTCAAATAGCAATCATCATCACCGTTTCATGGCGCACGGTCAGTACAAGCAATGTGTTAGCTGCTTACTATTCATATTTAGATATTATCCATCTTAAAAGAATGCTGAACGAAAACTGAAACTTTATTAAATTTGGAACGTAAGGTTTAAGTGAATGCAAAATATATATAACATAAAGTGTTTTATAATTTACAATTAGTTAAATATTAATTGCATTTCTATTATGAAAAATCAAAGAAACAAAAATTTAAATTCATGAGAATTGTAAATAATTTATCTCAGCAAGAACTTAGCGATAATGTTGATGCTACACGACAAACAATTGGGTTAATAGAAAAAGGAAAATATAATCCCTCATTAAAATGATGTATAAAAATTGCTAAAACCTTAAATAACTTATAACAGCAAAAAGGAGAAAAAAATGAGAATATTTAAATTGAAGTTAACAGTATTGGCCAAATTTTTTTCTGTGATTTTTATTTTCGTTAGTTTAACAGTTCAGTTACTACACGGAACAGCCGGAATAAAATCACAGCTAGAAAAAATCCAGGAACCTAAAGAGATTGCTGTCAATCCGACAGCTTTTCCTTATGCCACTGCTGAAAGTCAGGGACTTTCCTCATCTAGCCTGAATAAACTGACAGACATTGTTCATAAATTTGTCAAAGAAGATAAAATTGTAGGTGCGGAACTGGTGATAATAAAAAACCGGCATACCGTACTTCATGAAGTATTCGGTTGGGTGGATCGTGAAGATAAAAAACCCATGAAAAAAAATACATTGTTCAATATCCGTTCCATGACCAAACCACTCACCGGATCAGGAATACAGATTTTGATTGAGCGGGGCATGTTGAAGTTATCCGATCCCGTAAGCAAGTATCTGCCAGGTTTCAGAAATGAAAAATCCAGAGAAATTACTATTGAACAATTATTAACC
>JAEORY010000349.1 GCA_016840645.1 Candidatus Borrarchaeota archaeon
CTAATTTTGCACAGTTATGTCCTGATCGTGCAGCACCTTCTATAGATGAATGCCAATTATCATTATTTGCATAATTTCCGGCGATGTAGAGCCCTTCAATTGGAGCTCTGTTTGTATCTAGTTTTGATGATAGTATTCCAGGGGATTGTGCCTCTATAGCATTCTTGACCTTCAAAACCTTTGCCCAGAGAACATGCTTTTCTATTTCAGGAAACGGATCCTTTAACTCTTCAATAAGAATATCTACTATTTCATCTTCAGGCTTGTCTAGAAGATAAGGTTCAATACAGGTTCCAGCAAGAAGACTCTTACCTGGAGGTGCAATAATTCCATAGGGGGGTAAAATCTGAGCAACTGCATTAACTAACTTGTTTGGCATTAGTATTGCGGTTCTATGATCTGTTAAGGATCTGGCCAATCCGATTTGAAATGCTAATACAGGTGTATATGTAAAACTTTTAATTCGTTGCCGAAAATCGCCTGCAAAGTGTTTTTCAGAGACTAAATTAAATAGATTAGTAATAGGACCTGTAAATACGACAAATGGAACTTCAAGAAATTCTTCAACGCCATTATGGATATACTCAATTCCTTTGACACGTTCATCCTCTATAACTATTCTTTTGACATTAGTATTGGTCCAAACTTCGCTTCCCATTCGTTGGCAATACCATTTCAAAGCTTTGGATATTACGCTCAGACCGCCAGTTTCAACATCCCTTTCTGGATAATATACAGCTAAGCCTTCCCTTTCTTGAATTCTTATCTTTTCAGCATGTAACCATAACCCTGTGGATACTTTTTCGGGTGGGAGAAATGTAATTGATTTGATGATCGGTGCATAAAAATGCTCTAACACTTTTTTGCTAAGATTTTTTTCACACCATTCTGCAAAATTCTCTGCATCGTAATTCATGAAAAAGTCTATATCACTTTTTAAAATCTTGTTTGAATTCGTTAAGATTTTTGTCCGATCAGTAAAATCAAGTAAACCAAATTTTAAGATACTGGAAATTTTTCTCTCCAGCCGATAAAATTTGTTGTTATGATACCACACAGCACCTTCCCCAATATATCTCATACGAACAGCAGCTTTCTTTAGGAAAGGTAAGATGTATGAATATCCACCCAAGAATAGGTGCAATCCGACATCATAAGTAAAGCCTTCATCAGTAAAAGACCGGACATGACCTCCAACTTCTGATTCTTTTTCTAGCACTACGCTACGAGGTCTTAAGCGTTCCAATTCACTGGCACATAATAACCCAGAAATTCCAGCCCCAATTATCCCTACTTTTATTCTTTGAGTTTTCACCAAAGCCCACCTTCATACTTTTTTAGACGATTATTAATTCATTATAACCCGAGTGCTTGAGCGACGATTTGGGTTATGTCGCGCATCTTTAAATGGGATTTCCTTTCTCTTATGGCCTCATCTATGTTTAATTGGCATGCAGGACACGCTGAAACGACAGTATCTACCCCACGGTTCTCAAGGCTCTCAATTTCATCAATTTTCTTAAAGCCTACCTTTAAAGCAAGCTCAGGATTTGTTATCTTCAAAACGCCACCAGCACCACAGCATCTGCTTTCGTGCTTTATTTTTGGTAGTTCAACAAACTCGCTAATACTATTTAATATCTTCCGAGGTGCCTCGAAAACACCACTTATACGTCCTAGTTCACATGGATCATGATAAGTAGTTTTAAGATCTTGGACTTTTTTAAATTTCAGTTTTTTCACGTCAACTAACTCTGCGAGGTATTCTACCGCATGTTTCACTTCAAAAGGCAATTCTTGTCCAAGATGAGGATACTCTTCTTTCCAGGCTCTGTAACAGCCAGCACAAGTAGTAATAAGTGTTTTAATGCCTAATTGTTCGAATTTGTTTATATTATGCTCTGCTAACTCTTTTACAAGTGGATATGCCCCTGATAGGAAGTATGGACTGCCACAACACCATTCTTCTTCCCCCAAGAGTGTGAAATCAGCCGATAAGTGATTTAAAATTTTGACAAACGATTCAGGTATTGATGCAAGCCTCCCTGTAAAGCTGCTTACACATCCTATAAAGTACCCTATCTCTGCATCTCTGTTATAATGGCCTTCAACTATATCTTCGACCTCATAACTCCATATAGTCCGATCTTCATTCGATATATTATATACGTTATGTTCCTCTTGCAAGGATGATTTTAGATCATGTAAGGGAGTTGGCCAAAGGTTATTTCTGAAAACCTCGGCCCTTACTGATTGCCAAAACTTGACTAGATCAATAGAAACTTGACAAACTTCTTTGCAATATCCGCAAAGGCTGCATTTGAATGCATTTTCTGCAAAGGTTCTGTTAATTTTATCCTTACCAAGGAACAAGTTTTTCATAAAAAGCAGTTTACCTCTTGGGCCTGCAGATTCCCATCTTGAAGTTAGTTCTCTAAACGATGGGCAGACAGCAGTACAATATCCGCATTGTGAACAAATAAATAATTCATCTTCCATCTTTGAGCGTTTAATTTCTGGTAAATCCATCTGATTATGCACCCCCGAGTAAAATACTTACTAAATCAATCAGCTCAATGTTAAAGAATGTAGAAAGAATCCAGAAACTCCCAGAGATGACTGAAATAATTATAATAAAAAGTAGAAGTATACCAAAAATCGGATGTCTATTTGGTGGAAAGAATTTCCGTCCTATGCGTAATAGTGGTACTGATAAGGTAAGCATGGGATTCAGTGAGATTCCAAAGCGAGTTGATACATCGAACATCTTGTTAGGGTTCACAACTTTATGAGGATCAAGACGGCTCTTAAGAGTTTTTAATTCTGCAAGATGCTCTTTTCCAAAATATTTTTCTGCAAATTTGGCAAGCCAAATTCCTATTCCGTATACATTACCTTCAAAATTAATCGCCGTTGTTACCACTTCGAATGATCTGTAAAAGCCCATAAGAAAAGGTATTTGCTTCCTTTCGTCATCCAGAAAAAACGTCATTACAACGGCATTCTTATTAGAACTAACAATACCTTCTATGCCTAATCGCTCGTTTTTAAATTTTTTCAGAAGTTCTAAAATAAAATCTTTCAAATTTGATAAAGGTACGTATACTTCACTAGGAACAAAGCTTGGACCAAGTCGTTTTATGCGCATCGGATAAAATCTTTCCTTCCACTCGGCTTCAGCTATTTCTATATTTAATACGTTTCCATTATTCCGCTCAACTATTTCATTAAACTTATTAACATTACTTTCAAGATCTGGATCGTTTTCATAGACAATTAAACTAATATAATTATTTTTAGGTAATTTCTCTTCCCCTTTTACTGCTATTTTGAAGTTCACATAATCTTTTTCCATGAAATGAATGTGATAGGGAGTTATCTGTTCCACTAATTCCATTATACAGGAATATAATGATTCTAACGATTGAAAAACTGTCACAAATTTTTTTAGAGCCGTTTTTAATTTAATACGTAATTCAATTTTCGTAATTATACCAAGAATACCTTCGCTTTCAGTGAAGTATTTAGTTACGTTATCTGAGATCTCTAGTGAAGGAATTCCGGTAGCCGTATTTATTACCTCTCCATTAGGTAATACGACTTCCAATGAATTCACTTGAGCTTTAACGTCGCCATATTTTAAACTACCGATCCCTGTGCCTCCCTCGGCAACCCAGCCACCTACGGTAGAAGATCTGGCTGAAGAAGGATAACTACGGAGTGTAAAACCTCTACGTTCTAAATATTCAAGTAATTCCTCCCATACTACCCCCGATTCAACTAGAACTGTTAAATTCTCTTCATCAAGCTTAAGAATTCTGTCTAGTCCTCTAATATCTACTATTATCCCTTCTGTTACTGGAATGGCTCCACCATACCCAGAAGTTGCTGCTCCACGAGGAATAATTGGGATTTTGTGAATTATGCAGTACTTAATTAGCGAACTAATTTCTTCAATTGAATTCGGTAATACCACAGCAAGAGGTTTCATTTTAAATAATAAATGTGTCATTCCTGGTAATTCGGCTATATCGCGAACGTAGTGTGCCAGTTCGTATGGATCAACTGAAACTCTGTCTTCTCCAAATATTTGTGCTAAATCAGCTTCTAATTGTTTTTTTTGAATCAAATGGCAACACCTTTCATCTTCACAAGGGGGTTAAAATTAAGAAAATAATATTGTAAAAATTTATGATGCTAAAAAATAAGGTGGGGGAATGATGTAAGGCATTGTAAACGGCATGAGAGTTCTCTGCCATTATACTAAGCATTTTTTCACTTTCTTAATAAAGTGATCAGAATATTAATCACTCCGATGATAGTGCCTAGTGCGAGCAGTCCAACGAGAATGCCGCTTGGCACGGACGACCATACTATTGTTGGATGAATCGCAGCAGGGTTTCCTTGTAATAAAAGAGTTCCACCTTGAATTCCAGCTGTGAAAATCAGCAAAGGTGCAATGACACCTAGGTTATGCAAAATCAAATGTGCCAAAGAAAGCCAATCGTTAGTCTCTCCGCTAATGTAATAGATAAAAGCCCAAGCGCTCAATCCAATGAATCCACCGAGTAGATACATCGAATAGCCTACAAACACCCATGTGCCAGCACTACCACCCGCGACCATCCGCGATAAATCTAACCCTTCGCCACCTGGAGGAAATATAAAAAACACTGTTATGATTGCTGCGATTATGGCATGAATCAATGCGAACCATACAAATCGCTTAGCCCATGTTTCCGCCAATTTTTACTCACCTTTTATTTTTTAGAAATGACACTGGAATGAGAATTTAAATCTCTTTCGCTATAAACATTTACTGATAACCAAGCAAGAAAGCACCAATGCTTTAGCGTGGTGATGAATTGCGTGGTGTGTATATAGTTTGTTGGTGAAACCAATTATAGTACCTACGGGGCGTAGGGATGTTAAGCCTGTGGAGATAAGACCTCCGTAACC
>JAEORY010000350.1 GCA_016840645.1 Candidatus Borrarchaeota archaeon
TCACAGAATGCCAAGTGGACGGGCTATCGGGTATTTCTCGATAATCTGCGACACACAGCCAAATGTAAAACGAAAGTTTCTCCCCCAGTAGGGAGTTAGGAGGACTCGCAGGAAGCCCCATCCGTCAGGGTGGGGTAGTTCACGAATGTAATGATCAACAAATTTTGACCATATGTTGATTAAAGACACACATTACAAGTTTTGTGGGAATAAATAAAGACTTTAGAAGAAAATAGGAAAAAAAGAGATAAAAAACAGAAAAAAGTGATCGATTAACTGCTGACTTACACGGCTGTGAGTCCGCCATCCACAAGGAGGGTTGTACCGGTTATAAAAGTAGATGCATCACTAACTAGAAAGATTGCTGCACCTACCATCTCCTCTGGCTCAGCAAATCGATTTAATACGTGCATAGAAGCCAGTTCGTTATACCAATCGTCATCTTTAAGAATCTGCGTCACGAGTGGTGTCTTAGTCATGCCAGGTGCTATAGCATTAACTCGTACGTTAAACTCGCCCCATTCGGCGGCTAAGCATTTTGTGAGTATAACAACAGCTCCCTTGCTCGCAGAATAAATAGACTGCCGCCCTTCCTTAGCGCCTACTAATCCTCTGAATGAAGCAACGTTGACCATGCTTCCGTACTTCTGTTTTACCATAACTTTCCCAACTTCCCTAGCACACAAGCAAACTCCTCCAATATTAACGTTCCATACTTTCGTCCATTGATCCGCACTTAGCTCAAGGAAAGGAAGTCTAAAATTAATTGCAGGTGCGTTAAAACAGCCATCTATCTTATTAAAAGTTGATAACGTTTGTTCGACCATATTTTTTACATCGGCCTCACTAGTTACATCGACTTTAAGTGTTAAATAGTCATTCTTGAGTTCTTTTACGACTTCTTCCATTCCTTCTTCGACAATATCTGCTAAGACGACATTACCACCCATTGCATCAATGCCAAGAGTGATAGCTCGTCCAATGCCAGAACCTGCGCCAGTAACAATTATGGCTTTACCTGTTAAATCGAAAGGTTTGCTGGCATCAAAAACCCAGTTCTTAATTCGCCAATCTTTAATACGTTCAGACATTTTATCGCCTCAATTATAATATGATTGTTTCAAAATGAATGAATGGAATTCACTATTATAATTACTTATAAAAATAACTTATTCAAAAATTTTGGCAAGCTGTGCAAATTGGAAAGAAAGAGCGGATCTCCACTATTCTTCTTTGAAAGGGCTCTCTTCCTCACATGGGACATCTGTTTGGCACAGCCCACATCCATAAATATCGATCTTGTAGTTCTCTTTAACAAATTCAGCAGATTTTTTTACAGCATACTCAAAACATAAGTCTTTGTCGTGTCCTAATTCTTCAGAAATTGCACCGACGGGACAGCGATAGACGCATTGCATGCAACCTTCATTTTGGTAATACAAACAATCCCAGTGTATGTTTGTTTCATTAATTTCGCGTCTCTGCGGAGAATCCAATGGTTGATTAACAACAACGCTGCCACATCTATGAGCCTTGCCAGCTTTCGTGATCAAACCATCAGATAGACCGAAGGTACCTAGGTCTGCAGCGAAAGCGACATGACGTTGAGACCATGTAGAAGCATAACCGACTTTGTCATCTCTTTTTGTTTCAAAAAGTTCTCCTGCTTGTTGGGGAGCAACAGCAAAATACCCCTCTTCTCCTAAGAACGCCACTAAATGTCTTTGAAGTTTCTTGTTAAAATGTTCACCAAATAAGCGAGTATGAGCCCATCTTTCACCAGGCATTGATTTCATTTTAGCGTTTTCTTCTCGTGTTTTTTTAGAAATCGGAAGAATATAAGAGACAACTCCAATTTCTTCTTCGAGCACTGAAATTTCTCTGTTCTCCACAATTTTGGACATTGCTTCATAAGGCGTAAGATGGAAGTCTCCAATTACTTCTTTTAATTGGTAGAAGATCGGATCGTTGCCAGCTACAAAACCGACTAATGGTTCTTCAAAAATAAACGACCCGTCCAGTTTTAAACGATTATCAGGGTCTTCTCGTGTAAATCTTTTAATTTCTTCACTAATCCACTTTTTGAATTCTTCCTTGTCCCTTCGCATAGTAAGTCTTCCCGTCAACTTTGAGTAGTTACTTTGAATAGGTTTTTTCCCTTTTATTCTTTGATTGATTTAGGACTATAAACACCCACATTCAAAAATCAGAAAATAGAAATTAATATAACTATGATATCAAATCTTAAAGCTCTCATCAACATTAGGAGCAATAGCATCAAAGCCTAAACTTTCTTCAACTTCCTGCGCAAAAAGGGTACAAGCATCATTATCGCCATGCATGCAAAAGACTTTTGGAGATCCTTGAATATTTTCCAATAATTCAAGAAGACCGGTTCGATCGGCATGTGAAGATAATTGAAAATGTTTAATTTGTGCTTCAATGTCAACAAATTTCTTCTTATATTGAAATTGTCCTGTTTCTAATATCCTTGCGCCTGGTGTTCCTTCGACCTGAAAGCTAACGAAAAATAGGCCATTACTAGGATCATCATAGAGTTTTTTGACATAATATTTAACTGAACCACCTGTTAACATTCCAGCTGGTGCGATAATTACACTTGGTACGTCCTTAGATAAAGCGCGATCTCGATCTTTTTTGTTCCTAACGCTGTGAATTTTCTTTAATGCATCTAGAAAAAGATTATAGTCCCTAATAGATTCTGGATTTGCTACAATTATCTGATTTGCAGCCCGTGCCATTCCGTCTACTATCATATATGCATCAACATCATGTTTTGTAAGGATACACATAATCTCTTGACTACGCCCTACAGAAAAAGCAGGAATACAAATCGTTCCGTTCTCTTCTAAAATACTTTCTGTCGCCTTAATTAACTCCAGTTCTATTTTCTGTCGATCAGAGCGAAGTTTTTGTGAATAAGTACTTTCAATGATTACTGCGTCAAGTTCTTCCTCAAAGAGAGATGCACCGGTTAAAAGTGCGGTATCTAAATCGTTGAAGTCGCCTGTATACAGAATTCGTTTGCCATTGCATTCTAAAAGAATAAGAGAACTACCAGGTATATGTCCTGCGTTCAATAATTTGAAACGAAATGAATTAGCCTGCATCCATTTATCGTAGTGGAGTGGAGTTGCATAATGCATCATACGACCAAGTTCTTGAGCTTCAAAGGGGAGATATTTTCCTGAGATACGAAGCATATCTTGAATTAAAAGTTCTGTTAACGCTAGAGTCGCACTTGTGGCAAATAAGGGTGGTGCTCCTGTTGAATAAAAGATGGGGAGACCACCAGAATGATCGATATGCGCATGCGACAGAAGAACTGCATCAAGACGTTTTGGTGATACATGTTCTGGAAAACTGGGACGTCGTCTACCATTCTGAAAGAGGTATACACCGTAATCGAAAAGAGCGCCTCTATTATCATCGTTCTCGACTAGTACACCTGAACCTCCTATCGTTCGACAACCGCCGAGAAATCTAACTGTTAAAGCTGATATTATAAAACCTCCAAATTAGAAAAAACCCTGTGCCATGTAAAGCGAAGCATCTTTGGGAATTTAAAAATCATTTTCCATTTCGTACTGAATCTTTTAAAGATTGCTATCTTATACAATTTTCTGTACTTTTAAACAGAAAAACATGTCACCAAAAACCTTAAGAACCTACTCTATACGATATTAGAGACTCCTTAGCAACATAATTGTGTCCTCTTAATATTTGAATCAGGTGAGACAAAATAAAAATCGCTTATTTCTGTAGTGAATTCCCGCCATTAAGGGAGCGGTCTTTAGGAGTTTACGCAAGAGAAATGAGTAGAAAACTCCTAGAGGTAGGTCATGAGGTCACAGTATTTACAACGAATCCAGATGGCTCTTTTTTAAGCACTGAAATGTGGAAAGGAATAGAAGTACGTCGCCCTGAGCTTATAGATATTCGTGACATGATACCGATGTTTGTGAGTTCCGATCTTATGCAATCAAACTATGATCTTCATGTTTTTTCAGACATGGTATCATATAACATATTAGCTTCAGGTCAATTGATTAATCAACTTGTTTTTGAAGAAAAAAGAGAATTTGACATTATTTCTGCCCATAACAGTGATGCAATTCTTGCTGGAATTGCAGTAAAAAGACAATTAGACATTCCTCTAATTTTTCATGTACATTCTACAGAAAGAATACGCGGTACGGGACGGGGAAGCATCACTATTGAATCCATCGAGAGACGAGGATTAGAAGTCGCGAATGCCATAATTGTTCCATCTTATGCTGTGCAAGAAGAGTTGCTGAGAATGGGGCTAAAAGAGGAAGAAAGAAAAAAAATATTCGTTTGTTGGGATGGGGTTGACGCACAGACTTATGCACCCTCAAATAGCGATGAGTCACTAATTCTGGAACTTCGTGAAAGATATGGAATCAATGAAGGTGACCCCATGATTCTCTATATTGGCGACTTTTCTCCATCTGAGAATATTGATGCACTTGTTAAAGAAGTTATACCTGACGTAATTAATGAATTTCCACGTTCAAAATTCGTATTTTTAAGTGAAGATGTTTTGTCAACAGAATTAAAAGATTTCGTTGAACGCCCTGAAATGAGAGGCAATGTAATTGTAAGAACTGAATATGTCTCTGAGCAAGAAAAAATTGCCCACTATATAAGTGCTAACGTCGCGGTATTTCCATCTACATGGAAAAGTTTTGGCAGAGCCTGTACTGAAGCTATGGCATGCGGCACACCTGTTGTTGTTGGAGCTCAGGGTATAAGTGGATTAAGAGAGCAGATAGTGTCGAGTGGTGAAGGACATTGCGGGTATCATGTGAATCCTTATGATCCGAAAGATGTTGCATGGGGGATAAAAAATATCCTCAGAGATCCTGATCATGCTAAAATCTTAGGAGAAAATGCACGAAAACGGGTACTGGCAG
>JAEORY010000351.1 GCA_016840645.1 Candidatus Borrarchaeota archaeon
TTTTAGACTTGCCCATAGACCCTGACACATCCATAATAAAAAATATTACTGCATTTGTAACGGGCTTCTTTTTTACATCAATATGCTTGTACTTCAAATCGTCTGCATGAAAAGGAAATCTTTCACCACTTTCAGGATCATATGTGCCGTTCTTTTCTGATCTTTTTTGTCTTCGTATTTTATTCTTTAGAGTTTCTTTCTTAGAAAGACGCACTCTGATTCCTTGACTTCTATATCCTTTTCTCTTAATTCTCTCAGCGTATACTGAGTCTGAATGCTTCTTCTGCAAGTCTGGAAGATTTAGATCTTCAAATAGATACTTGGCTAATTCATCTAATGTTACTTCTACGTCGTAGTATTCTTCTCCCTTGTCTTTGCCAGGCTTATTAGGCTGACCTCTCCCTTGCTGAGGTTGTCCTTTTTTAATAACCTGGCCTTTTTTAATATCTTTTCCTTGAGCAGAACCTACACCTTTTGATCCTCTACCTTGCCCGTAGACAAAACGATATTGTTTAATACCTCTGACAGGTATTCTAATTTTCTTCTTACCGTCTTGTCCAATTATAGACTCTTCAGCGACAATATCGTGAATTCCTTCTTTAATCGCTTTTTCTATTTTTTTCTTGTGCCTAGATCGATCTGAAGCTGACCTGTCTGCTATAGTTTTGTGTGTTCTGAATACTGACATATATTATCTCTCTTAGTAATTGTACCTTGTGTAATATATATATTAAATGATAATTGATATTAGAGAAGAATTATGAAATATAGAGACACATTAAAGACACTTGATAGAGATTTACAACTTATTGAAGAAAAATATTCTATAGAAGAGAAGAAAAAGTCTAAGAAAAATCAGGGAATGAGAAGCGTAAAGTATAGTGCTGATGATAAACCTTCTGTGACAAAGATGGATTTTCTCCCTTCAAAAGTTCTAAAAAAAATAGCAAAAGATAGAGAAAAAAATGTAAATGAAGAAGAAGATGATTTAAATGAAAAGAAGAGAAGAAAGAAGAAACCAGGAAATCCAAATTATTATAAGGGTACTAGAAAATCAAACAAATCTATGGAAAGAGAAATAAATAAGTGTGCAAAAAAACCCAGGCCTAAAAGCTGTTATGACTACTGGGATGCAGACAAAAAATACGATAAAGCTTCTAAAAATGAGTCTTTAGAAGAACTCAGATCTCTTATCTCAGAAGTAATAGAAAATGAACTAGAAGAAAGAAAAAAGCGTAAGAAAAGAAAAAAGAAAAAGAGAAAATCTTCAAAACTGTCAGCAAAAACTAGAGAAACACTAAAAAAGAAAGCTAAAAATGCGAACATGCCTCTTGGCGCTTTGACAGGAGTATATCGTAAAGGCCTGGCAGCATGGCTTACAGGTCACAGACAAGGTGTCCCTCAACATGCTTGGGCAATGGCAAGAGTAAATTCATTCATCAGGGGAGGAAAGACTAGATCAGTAGACAAGTCTGAATGGAAAAAAGTTCAAAACTTCAGGAAGAAAAAATGAAAATAACAAGAAAACAACTTCTTAAAATTATTACTGAAACAATACTTCTTGAAGGACAAGCTGAAAATCTCGTAGTCAAATTTCCTGAGTTGCAGCCTGCTTACGATGCTGGCATCAAGAATCCACAATATCTTCGGTGGATCCGAAAGCGACGTGGCGGCGAACCAGTAGAAGACATTATTGGTGTCGTGCAAGCCTTCGACGCTGCGAAGCAGCGTCTGAAAGCCAAAGGAATGTCACCCGATATTTATGCCTACAAGACGCCTGCTGTTCTTCGTCAAGCTTTAGAAGACCTTGGCGGCTCCAAAGGAGCCGAAACTCGTCGTCTCAAAGATGAAGAGACGACTTATCTTGGAACTTTCGGTGAGTGGATTGTGGCAATGCCTCACACACGCGAAAGCTCTTGTCAGTTGGGTAAAGGCACTACTTGGTGTACCGCTGCAACGCAATCACAGAACCTTTTCCTTTCATATGTTGGACGTAAAGGCGATAATGTTGTTCTCTACTACATTATGAAGAAAGGTGTTAACCCAAGACAAGATCCAACTGCAAAGCTTTCTGTTGGATTTGTGAACGGAGAGCCGGTTCTTGACGGTCAAGACGGTCGTGTATCGGTTGATGCTCAAAATGCGGGTCTTGACCAGCGCAGACTTTCACAGATTCTAGGTGATCAGTTTGAGCCAATCATGAATGCTATGCAAAATCATACTGACACTATTGGTGGAAAGCATCCTGCTAAAAAACAAATTGAACAAATTGCAAAGTCAAAAGATCCTTCTGTGATCGAAAAGTACACTCGAGGTATGGGAGAAGAAGAAAGGTCAGACTTTTTAAGGCTAATTTTGGATGCAGATCCGAGTCCTCAAGTCTTAGTTAAACTTTCTAATGATGAACATCCACCTGTCAGATGGAATGTTGCAAAGAACACATCCACACCACCCGAAGCCTTAGTTACACTTTCTAATGATGAGAATGACGTTGTCAGAAAGATTATTGCAAGAAACACATCCACGCCACCTGAACTATTAGCTAAACTTTCTGATGATAAGAATGAATATGTCAGATGGGCTGTTGCAAGAAACACATCCACGCCACCTGAAGGCTTAGTTAAACTTTCTAATGATGAGAATTACGCTGTCAGAGTGGGTGTTGCAAGAAACACATCCACGCCACCTGAAGGCTTAGTTAAACTTTCTAATGATGAGAATTACGCTGTCAGAGTGGATGTTGCATACAACACATCCACGCCACCTGAACTATTAGCTAAACTTTCTGATGATAAGAATGAATATGTCAGATGGGCTGTTGCAAGAAACACATCCACGCCACCCGAAATATTATCTAAACTTTCTAACGATGAACATCCACTTGTCAGAGGGGCTGTTGCAAGCAACCCTACTTTTAAAGCTTACAATAACAGGCAAATTCAAAACATCAATGAGTTGTGGCTCAAAATTGCAGGATTAATAAAATGAAACTAACAAGAAAACAACTTAGATTCATCATAAAAGAAGCTATAAAAGAAGTAGAAATAACTCAAGCAGAAAAAGAAGCTGCAGAAGAAGCTGGATCTGATGCTGCCGTCGATGCAGTTAGAAAAGCTTCTCAAAAAACTGGGCGACCTATATCTCCAAATGTGACAGATAAAGAAATATCAGATTCGCTCTCTGTAGTTGATGAGAGCTAACTCCTTAGCTTTTGCTTCAATTACTACATCAAAATCTTTTCCATAATCATTGATAGTATCATAAATGTAATCGCTGTGTGCATTTGCCTTCTTGTTACTCCCTTCTTTTTCTGATGCTGACTCAGAATAGTGAAAACAAGGTCTGACTTTACCCCAAGACTCAAATGCCATGTCATGACATTCAGCTTCTGATTCGCCGTCATTTCTAAACTTGTGATGGTGGTAATCAAAAACAATGGGCACACCAAGTCTTTTGTAGATGCCGTGATACAAGTCCTTCGTAGAAAAAAGACTAGGTTTGTCATCGTTTTCAACTGTAAGACGAGTTTTGACGCTTTCTGGAAGTAGAGTAAAGTTTTCAACCCATCGATTCATAGCAGATTCACGATCTCCATAAGAAGCACCGATATGAATATTGATTTTGGCCCAGTGACTTCTTGGCATTCCCATTAGATCCATGATCTTTCCGTGAATTGCTAAGTCAACAATTGTATTTTGAACAACATGAGGCTTGGTAGAAGTTAGAATATTGAAGGGGCCCGGGTGAGAAGAAAGACGAATACCTTTTTCTTTTGCATAGTCACCTGCAACTTTAAGATTGTGACTAATTTTCTCAAAACGAGGAAGATCTTCAAGCATATACTCAGATGCCCACGGAAATAGGCAGGAGGTCATTCTAAAGACGCGAATGTCATTCCTATGGTTCCATTCAAGAATTGGAAGAATGTTCCCTGTGTTTAATTCTGCCAATTCTGAAGCATACTCTACACCCTTTGCCTGAAAGGTACGCTTAATCATAGAACGATTGCAAGTAATTTTGTTCTTTTTGTCTTGCTGCAGTGTAAGATTAATACAGGCATATCCCAACTCAATACCTTTTCTGTTTTCTGTAAAATTTGTCATTTTTCTTTTTTCTCTCATATTTACTAATGTTAAAGTGTTTCCCCTTACATGGAGGCTTCATGAAAGTGCTAAGAAAATTCGCACCTATCATGTTTATTATAGCATTAATTACTTTATTTTGCACTCAGTTGCAAAACAATAATGAACAGCTCGCACACGTAATGAAATTTAATAGCCTCTATGAAGCCTCAAATACTCCCTATCCTCTCCAAAATTTTGTGTACTTAGATACTTTCCTTACAATAACTAACGACGAAGGTGAAGCAACAGGTCAAATAATAAATTCAGCTTCAGGTATAGCAGTTAAGGGCAGAAGAAATAAAGTTTATGCTATGACAGCAGCACACTGGTGCGCTGTCGATGAAAGTGAATATGCATCTGTTTTTGCGATGATAAACATTATTTACCCAAATCATAAGATAAAAACACAAAAACGAGTAGCCTTCTTTGGTGATTTTTACCCAATAGAAGAAGTTTATCCTGACTTAGAAAACGACGTCTGTGTTATAACATTTACTTCTCCCTATGCACACAAAGTTAAAACAATAAAGCCTGCACGTTCATATCCAGAAATTGGAGAAAAAGTATACGCAATTTCGTCTCCTCTTGGAATGTTTTCTCACGAAATAAGGCTAATATTTGACGGTTATTTTGCAGGTTGTCAAGAAGATTCTATATACTGCTTTTACACACTTGCAGGAGTTGAGGGCAGTTCAGGATCAGGTATACTAAATGAAAGAGGGCAACTCATTTCTATTCTAGACGTGTCAGTAATAAACTTTCACGAAGTTACTGGTGGCGCAAAACTAGAAGCAATTAGAGAAATGTACGATACTTATATCAGGTAAAAAT
>JAEORY010000352.1 GCA_016840645.1 Candidatus Borrarchaeota archaeon
TTATATACACCTGGCTTCATTGAACCCAGTTGGTCTGGGAAGCCCGGGTTTTCAGTGATATAGATTCGGTCTTCTAGATAGTCATCGTAGTTCTCTGGAATATCCTCAGTTTCAAGCTCCAGAGCTTGATGTACAACTATGTCCAATCCCATCTTCTTCTCCCTTATACTGTCTTGCCATATCTATTCCTGCAAAAGTAAATGTCATTACCAGAAAACATATAGCTAATATCAACGCGGCCAAAGCAAGGGGAAACATTTGTGGACTCACAAAACAGCTCATTATCCCTACTGCCGCAGCGCACCCGTGGACTTTTGTTAGCAAAAAACACACAAGTGCAGCAATTTGTAACTTCGTTATATATTTAAACATTGTTTACATAAATTTATCAGACAGATATGCTAGTGCTAGTAAAAATGCTGGTGCTGATATGATTAACGCTAGAACAAACGCTATTTCACCCATTGTCTTTTCCTTCTGTTAACCACGAACTGCTTTGAATTTTTTCGCCGCCAATCCCAAAAACCATTTCAATACCTAACTCTTCGCAGAGCTGATATTCAGGGATATTATCTTCTTTTCTATCTCCACCATTAGCAAATATGTCTGGTTTGAGATCTGTAAGTGCCTGACATACTGACATGTCTTCTGGATTTGGTTCATGGGTAGTAGTATACACAGAACCTACACCTTTAATGGCATGTAAAATGGCTGCCCGTTCCTGTTGGGGCATAAATACTTTGCCCTTCTTTGCTTTTAGCCAGTTGTCATTATTCAATATGACGATTAGCATACCTTTCGGTCCTACTAACTTCTTTGCTTCGAAAAATAATCGAATATGACCGATATGGATTGGATCCCAACCTCCTGAAACCGCAACAATCTTCATTTATTGCTCCTAAGGCTCATAATCGCCATCATTAGCTTGATCGTCTATCTCATTTATATCAGAACTGAGCTTATATCCCAAGCTTTTTAAGACAGCTTTATAACCTTTTTTGGATTTAGAGACTTTAACAGGTGGAGAGACAAATACCGCCATATTACACCAGGCACCATATGCCTTGGTTTCAACAATCTGTTCATCTTCGTAATTCTCAGAAATATGTAGGTATTTATGGCTTTGGCAGGGTTCAGACAACGTCAAAAATCGGTCTTTTCGACCATTACAGTTGGCGTATTCAAATACGACACAGGCTGTTTTTGTCATTGTAAGTCAAGTATATAATAAAGGTTGAGTAGATCAAGTAGCTGTTAATTTATGGGTTTATCCTGTGGTGGAAGAATATCTCCACCTTCTGTAACGTCCCAACACGCCTTCATAGCTCTAAAGAAATTCTCCTCAGACAGATTAATGGTTTTAGCTAAAGTGATAATAAAGGTAGAGACATAGCTAAGAAGGCTGATATCAGTTTCGTAACCTGGCTCACCTAATATTTCCATTCCCTCTACAAAGTTTCTGATGGTAATACGAAAATCTTCTCTTAGCTCTTCTTCTAAAGTCTCTATTGTTTTTTTATCCATTTTGTATTCCTCTTTGCCTTAAACCTACCGAGGTACATCTAAGGCAATGCAATATAAGAGCTCTTCATCGGCCGGTGACTGCGTCTAGTTTAGTCCGGCTACAAAGCTCCGGCTTAATGTACGAGTATCTCGAGTTTATAGATCTTATTAATGTATATATATAAAGATCATTTAAAACCAAATACGTGTAGCGCAGCGGAATCTTTTGGTTTTAATGGATCTTTTAAGAGCTATTCTCAGCTAGGTTCGTATCAAACCAGCTTGTCTAACTGTCCATCTAATAGTCTATTTACGATAGGATTATTGTACTTGTCGTTAAATTCGGCGCGACTATCTTCCTCATCCTTTCCACGCACCAATTTTTCTGTCCTAATGATGTATTCATCTGTGGTGGGATCTCCAGTCATATAGATACAGCCAGCCCCGTTGATTAGTTCTGTAAGAGCTTCTCGAGGAATCCTAACTTCGCCGCCCAGTTTATTAATACACCAGGCTACTATAGCTGCTTTAACTGTATCTTGTTGCTCTTGATCCTGTTTCATCTTATTCTTCCCTAGTCTTAATAATTACCTCAACCCTACGGTTAAGTGCATGTTCTAATTCAGATTTAGCATCTTTTACAGCTGGTTTTGTTTCGCCGTAAGACCTACCACCAATGGTTAAGTCTGTAATGTCGGCTGCAATAGAACCAACAGCAAGCCAATTCCCTACAGCGTCCATTCTCCTCTTAGCTAGGTCTTCATTATACTTCTCGGTTCCTCTTACATCTGTATGTGCTTTCAGATGAATATATTTGAGTTCTGGGTGTTCCTTAATTAGTCCCAGGATTTTATGTAACCTGGCTTCTGCTTCAAGAGTTAACTCTGCAGAATCAAAAGGAAAGTAAATTGGATGAACGACTATCACAGGGACTGGAACCAAAACTGGTACTGGTACCTGCTCTGGTAGAGGTAGTGGTTGTGTGAGAATTGTCGTTTTATTGACAATCTTACAATCACCACCGAACCTCCAGCTGATTCCTGCCAGGGCTCGAGCTACCGGTACTCCCATTCCACGGGTTAGTCCGACACCTACTCCTGCAGTAAGGCTGAGGCGTCCCAGGTTGGCTTGTAAGCCGTTAAGCCACTCAACTGGGGCTTCCTCCCATGTGTCCATCTGAAAGCTCCCAGAGCCGTATAGATCGCTTGTAAGAGCAATAGCCCTATCGCCTGAGCGATAAAACCACCAGCGAGCAGCACCAGATGCAATAAAGCCTTTACCGGTGTCAAGTTTCTGAAGAAGTTGGCTGTTTGCATCCTTATCTCCTGTAAGTCTGATGCCGGCATTGAGGGCTAAATCCACAGGTCCTAACGTTCCAGAGACTATCGCCTTAAGGTCAACGGCGGCACCAGTAACTTTGGAGCTGTCTACAGTAGATGTAGGTAGCTCAAAATTGACTCCTAGGCCTGTTCTAAGCGATTTATGCTTAAATAGCACGGCCTTAAAGAGTAGGCGCAGATCTCCAATTCCACCATTATCTCCATCGGTACCAAGATAATAGGATGGGCGCGCATCTTGATAAAGAACTATAGGTAGGTCTAGTCCTACACTAATAATGTCTGGGGCTCCAATAGCTCCTGTCAGGTGTCCTACATGTCGGCTAGAAATAATTGAGCCCATTGTCTCATTTCCTGGTTTTGTAATAAGCCTTACAGGACGATACTCATATTGATATTGAAGTCCTACAGTAGGTAGGGTAATTCGACCATCTTCTGTGGTGAAGTAGTCAAATGTACCTACAGCTGGCTTATAATTCTGGGTAGGGAAGGCAGATGCTCTACCTGCCAATAAGGTGATTATACCCAGTATAGCCAATATCATAGCTAACTGAAATTTTTTCCTGAACATAGCCACTGCCCAGCCCAACATTAGAAGGATCCATATAAAATTACCAGGATTTAATGGAGAGCCCGAAGCATTACATCCACCGGCTATAGCAATAGTGTCATCAGTATTCCCAAGGTCACTGTTGTCCAAAATAGGATTATCAGGATTCGGGACTGATCCATTGGGTCCTCGCGTAGTGGGGATTCCTTCTCCACTGTCTCTAGTTTCTTGAATAACTCCTGCATCCTGTGGTAGCGGTTCGTCTGAACCACCTCCATCTACAGAACTATCAGGTGTAACAATCACTCCTGCGTCTGGAGTATCTTGACTGCTGCCAGCATCAGTACCGGCATCGGGGAGATCTCCAGGACCATCTGTACATGGACCTAGTGTATCACCATGTGCTAAATGTGCAGCTACTGCATTTTTACTTACACAGATTGTGTGAGCATTATCAGGATTACCGGGGGGAATATGACAGAGACAGACCTTCTCAAGGACCTTGCACTGTTGTTCCATTGAATCTACAGCACGTCCACCACATCCATAAAATAGCAAGGCCAGAATTAAAATCTTTTTCACGTTAATCTCCTTTACCTTATCTCAACTCGGTTTTGGTATTGTGCAACGATGGTATCATCGTCTAAATCTTCGTATCCTGTCAAGGAAGAAACGTAAGAAAATAATTCCTCGTAACATCCTTGGGTTACCCATTGAGTTACCATGTCTACGTCTTCTTCTACTAATCGACTGATCATTTGTTCTCTGGTCATTGTTCTCCCCATATCTCTAAATAGCTTTGATATTCGTCATCTAGTTCTTTATCACTTAGGTTCTCCAGATACTCAGTAATTTGATCTTTGGCATACTCTACGAGAGCCTCGAGACTCCAGTCTTCAACTCGACTGACAATCTCTTCAATTCGTTTTTGTCGACTTTCTCTATTCATTAATTTTTTCCTCTAATTCCATTCCTATTGAATTGTCTGGCTCAGGACCTAGAACGCTCATAATTTTCGCGAACATAGTCATTCTTTCTTCAAAACCATATTTCCATGACTCTACCTTACTCTTGGAATAAATAATATTTAAGAGAAAACCGTTCTTTATTACATAGATATGGAATTTCATTCTACATCCTAGAGATGGCTAGTTATTTTGGCGCGTAAATCTTTATAATAATCACTGCGATCTAATTGTACTAAAAATCCTTTTAAGGCTGTTCCGCGACAAAATTGAACATGATAACGAAATTGACCTCTTTGCCAATCTATTTCAATTCTGGCATAACCAGATAGTTCTCGCAGAACACAAAATAGATCAACTTCGTTATCACAATAAAAAACTACAAAAGGCGGTTGGCTTCTTGTATCATCTGGTTGATTATCAGCAGGTCCACCTATACAACTGTGACGTGTAAAAACGCCCGGAAAGCTATTTAGCCACCTAACAACAGATATCATATCGTTATCAATTTCAGCACTCTTAAGAGTAATGATTTCAGCGGCGTGATCTCTTCTTTTTGTCATATTCCTAGTTTCTTCTTAAATTCTT
>JAEORY010000353.1 GCA_016840645.1 Candidatus Borrarchaeota archaeon
TATATGTTTGGAGGACAAGTTTCAGTCCCTGTCGTTATAAGAACACCCTTTGGAGGAGGAAAATCTATAGCGGCTCATCATAGTTCCTCATTTGAAGCTTGGTTTATGCATGCAGCAGGATTAAAGGTTGCAATGCCTTCGACTCCCTATGATTGTAAAGGGCTGCTAAAAACTGCAATAAGAAATATTGATGATCCGGTTTGCTTTTTCGAACATAAATTATGTTATTTACTTAAAGGTCATGTCCCGGAAGAAGAATACTTTATTCCATTTGGCGAAGCTGATGTTAAGAGAGAAGGTGAGCAGGTCACGATTATTGCAACGTTTCTAATGGTTCACAAAGCACTCAAGGTGGCTGACGAACTCGCTAAAGAAGGCATTAGTGTTGAAGTCATCGATCCAAGAACATTGGTGCCGCTTGATATTGGAACTATAATTAATTCGGTTAAAAAGACAGGACGAGTAGTTATAGTCTCTGAGGATATCAAACGAGGTGGAGTCACAGCGGAAATTGCTGCACAAATAATGGAAGAAGGAGGATTCGACTATCTTGATGCCCCTATCAAGCGTGTCGCCGCTTTTAACACGCCGATTCCATTTTCACCTCCGCTTGAAGATTATGTGATTCCCAATGAGAAAAGGATCACAAAAGCAGTGAAAGAAGTCCTTGCTTGAACTTCCAAAAGAACTCATCTTAAAGAGGAATTTAAAATGGTGACTAAAGTAGTAATTACAAAAATGTCAATGGTTATGGAAGAAGCCACAATTGTAGAATGGCTTAAGAAGGAAGGCGATACTGTAGAGAAAGGTGAACCTATTGTTGAAATTTTAACAGAAAAAGAAACTGTAGAATTAGAAGCCCCAGCATCTGGTGTTATGTTAAAGATTCTAGCTGAAGAGGCAATGGAACTTCCTGTAGATGCAGTAATTGCATTAATAGGAGATCCTAATGAACCTCTTCCCGACCTTGAATCACTAGTTACTCCCTTGCCTCAAGAAGCGAGTGTAATTGAAACAGAATCTTCAATAGAGACTCCACCGATTTTAAAGCCTGAGTCTACCCCTCAGGAGACCATTTCACATACTGAAATCGGTGAAGAACCTGCACAGCGCATTAGAGCATCACCTAGAGCGAAAAAATTAGCTTCGGAAAAGGGAATTGATCTGCGTTATGTCACAGGTACTGGTCCAGGGGCAAGGATTGTTGAACGGGACATTGAAGCATTTTTACAAATAATGGTATCTGAAGGACCTAGAATTAAAGAGGAAAAGAAGTTTTTTGGTATACAAAAACTAACTGCAAAGAAAGTCACAGAAAGCTATCAAAAAATACCGCAACTTACACATGTAATGGAAGCTGACATGACAAATCTTGCTAATTATCGAAATAGACTCATCACAAAAAAAGGCATCAAGATGTCTTATACAGCCTTCCTAGTTAAAGCTGTGGCATTTGCCTTAGAAAGGCATTCAATTCTCAATTCAACCTTATCAGAGGACATAATTAAAATCTATGAGGACATTAATATTGGCGTTGCCATTGCAACGCCTGACGGCCTAGTAGTCCCAGTAGTTCACAATACAAATAAGAAACACATCATTGACATTAATAACGAAATAAAGGCATTAATAAATAAAGCTAAAGAGAAGAAACTTCGTTCAATTGACTTTTTAAATCGGACTTTCACAGTCTCAAACTTAGGTATGTATGACATCGATTTCTTTACAGCAATAATCAATCCACCAGAAGCAGCAATTCTCAGTGTTGGCAGGATAGTGGAAAAACCAGTTGTCATAAACAAGGGTATTCATATTCGTTCAATGATGTATCTGAGCATCACTTATGACCACAGGATCATAGATGGAGCTCCAGCAGCTGAATTCTTGCAGACACTTCGTAATTATTTAGAAAATCCAGATGATATAGATTGGTAACAATCGTGATTTCTCACTTTTTTTCTAATTTTGGTGAATCTAGTGGACGATGTATCATGGCGATTATTAGACTTCGAGTTCGATAATCCTTTTTTTGACATCGCGGTTGAAGAAGCCGTATTAACTTATGTTGGAAAGAAAACAGTACCCACAACAATCCGTTTTTGGAGAGCTAGAAATGCAATTTACATTGGACGCTTTCAATGTTATGAACATGAGGTTAATCTAGAACTGTGTAAAAAGCATAATGTTGAGATTGTTCGGCGATTTACTGGAGGTGGTGCAGTATATCACGATTATGGTAATCTCAATTATTCGATTTTCTTACATAAGAGTCACCCATTAATTCAAACTAAAATTCCTGATCTAATAGATTCCCAGATATTTGGACGAGGCATCATTCGAGGTTTGAAGAAACTTAATATCGAAGCTAATTTACTTAGTGAAGGCGGAATTGGTGTAAAGGGCCTAAAAATATCAGGAACTGCACGTTCTCTCAGAAAGGGTGCTTATCTGCATCATGGTTCACTACTGGTACACTCAGATTTGGATTTTTTACAAAAAGTATTACAAGGTAAACCGATTGATCAAGAAAAAAAATGTCTACCATCTAAAATGTCCCCAGTAACCTCAATAGAACATGAATTGGGCAAGAAAATAAGTATTGCTAAAGTAAAAGAGGCATTGATAAATGCATTTGAAGAGGTATTCATTATGAAATTAGATCCCAGTCAATTGACTGATAATGAAATACGTCTTGCCAAGCGTTTATTTGATGAGAAGTATAATTCGAATGATTGGAATTTTCAGCGTTAATGCGAAACCTTTTAAATGGTGTATCGTTCACTTCTTACGACATCTTCAAACTTAGAAGAACTTGAGGTTTCAAAATGAAAGTAAAGCCAATTTGCGCAATTTGTCTGCTTGAAAGAGGATTTAAACAATCAAAAATGGCAACCGACGATGAAGAGTTACAAAAGAAAGCAGTAAAACGATTATTAGAATTTCTAGCAAACAACTTTGACTCAAATCACACTCCACCACAAATTGGCTATTTAAGAGACCAAATTGTACTTGAAGCAATTGGTATGAAAAATCAAGATATCTATTCAAAATTGAAAAAGTATTCAAATGAAATTGCACTAGAAATCCTACCAGATGTTCGTAATTGGATTGAAGAAGCTGCTGATTCACAGAAAGAACGCTTTAGAAGAGCATGTATTATATCAATAGTTGGCAATATTATGGAATTTGATATAAGTGGACACACTTTTGACTTAAAGGATCTTCCAAAGGTTATCAATGATGCAGAAAGTGAATTAGTTATTGATGATATCGACAAAGTTTTCCAGATTATCCAAGAAAATAAAAATATCCTGTTTCTTCCTGATAATGCAGGAGAAATTGCCTTTGATACTCTGTTAGTCAAAGAGTTAAAAAGAAATAATTGTCACGTTACAGTAGCTGTAAAAGAGAAACCTATCATGAACGATGCTACATTGGAAGATGCTTTGCTCGTCGGAATGGATGAAGTTGCGGATAAACTAATGACGACTGGAACGAATCCTGTAACCGCTGGATTGAATATTGATGAAGCTTCTAAAGAATTTATGGAAGAATTCAAAAAGACTGAGTTAATTATTGCGAAGGGCATGGGACATTTTGAAACATTGACAGAATTTGAGCTTCCTATCCCGTTAGTACATCTATTAAGAACGAAATGTGAGCCTATTGCAAACTCTCTCGGTGTAGCTCGTCATCGTAATGTAGCTAAAATCGCGTAATATTCTAGGGAATTATGGCAATTTTTATGTTTTCGCCCTTTTGCAGCAACTCTAACGCATCACTTACCTGATTTAATGGCATTTCTTTTGTGATAAGTGGTTTAACATTTACTATGCCCGACGAAATTAGATCTAAAGCTCTCTTAACGCAGACTGGTGTATGATGGAATATGCCTTTTATCGTTAAGTCTTCATAATGTATACGGTGAGTATCTACAGAGATTTTTGTTCCTGGGGCTGCCCCTCCAAATAATATGGTGGTTCCTGCCTTCCCTGTCATTGCAATTGCATTTTCCCATGTTTGGGGTACACCTACACATTCTATAACGACGTCTGCTCCTCGTCCATCGGTTATTTTCTTGACTTTTCCTACAGGGTCTGTTTTTGCGTTAATTGCATCATGGGCGCCTACCTCTAAGGCTTTTTGAAGCCTATATTCTATTAAATCAATTGCAATTACATTTTTGGCTCCTCTTGCAAGTGCTAACTGTATATGAAGCAACCCAATAGGTCCCGCTCCAATAATCACAACGTTATCCGCTAAATTAATGTCTGCGATTTTATTACCATTAACAACGCATGCGAGTGGTTCTGTGAATGCTGCTTCTTGAAATGAAACATGACTTGGTATCTCATACATATTCTGACTTGCAATTCTTTCTGGGATGCGGATATATTCTGCATAAGCTCCATCTACACTAAATCCGATCAATGTCTCTGCCAATTCTTCGCAAAGATTATGTTTTCCTTTTTTACAAAAATAGCATTCATTACAAGGGGCTGAATTGGCAGCAACTACGCGCATCCCTTCGGCAAATTTTGTAACTTTTGACCCAACTTGAGCAATAACGCCAGAAAATTCATGCCCAAAGATCATAGGTGGTTTGATTTTCGGATGTCCTCTTCTATAAATTTTAAGATCAGTCCCACATGTAAGGATCGCCTTTGTTTTGATTAGAACCTCATTTTCGGAGATCTTTGGAATATCTACCTCTTCTAGTTTTATTACGCCTGGTTCATAGAACCTTATTGCTCTCATTGTTCTTTCCACAGTTTTCAAGCCTCCATGAAAGACTAGCGAGTTCTTTGTAAACAATATTCTTTGCAATTCTTTTAAAAGCATATTATATTGCCGTAAATCTATTCTACTAATAAGATAAAGATGTATTAAGACGTATCATGTTAGCTATTTAAAAAGCATATGCCTTTGGGTGATTG
>JAEORY010000354.1 GCA_016840645.1 Candidatus Borrarchaeota archaeon
ACAATCTCATGCCCAAGATCTTTGGCATGAGATTGTTGAGTCCGCACACGCGTCAGCCGAGCCTGGCCTTCTGTTTTGGGATACAGCGAAGAGAATGACTCCGTCTGATATCTACGAAGCAGAAGGCTTTGGCTCAACCTCTACGAATCCTTGCGTGACAGGTGATACTTTAGTTGAAACTAATGCAGGCTTGAAAACAGTGAAAGAACTAGCTGATAACAAAGCAAACTTCTTCGTCAAGTCTTATAATACCGAGACACTCGAAGTTGAAATGAAGCCAGCAATCGCTTTCAAGACTAAAGACAATGCACAGGTACTGAAGATCACAACCAAATCTGGTAAAGTTATCACATTGACACCAGACCATAGAGTGTATACAGATCACGGTTGGGTCAAAGCCGGCGAACTAACTTCAGGGCATAAGATCTTGGGCTTGTCGAAATAGTCGATGGTGTATAAAGACGATATCTTTGGTAAATTAAACATATCGTATCAAAAGAATATTAAAGATTGGAAAACAATACGGAGAATTAAAAATGAACCTGCTGACTAACTTCGAAGAGATCGACACTATCGAACTCGTAGATAACGAAGACGTCTATGACTTAACAGTCGAAGACAATCATAACTTTTTCGCTAACGAACTACTCGTGCATAACTGTGGAGAAATTATTCTTTCACCTTACGACAGTTGTCGTCTGATGCTAGTGAATCTTACTTCGTTTGTTAAAAATGCCTGGACTGACGATGCTGAGTTTGACTTTATTCATTTTGGAGAAGTCTCACAAAAGGCACAGCGTCTAATGGATGACATGATCGATCTAGAAATAGAAAAGATTGACAAGATTCTTGCCAAGATAGAATCAGACCCAGAGTCACTAGATGCTAAGCAACCTGAAATTAATCTTTGGAAAAAGGTAAAAGAGCAAGCTGAAAATGGTCGTAGAACCGGGACAGGTATTACAGGTATTGGTGACGCCTTGGCAATGCTAGGCATTAGATACGGTAGCAAAGCTAGCATTAGAATGACTGAGTCAATCTACAGAGCACTTGCAGTTAACTCATACGTTTCTTCTATGATTATGGCAAAAGAAAGAGGCGCATTTGCAGTGCACGATCCCGCCAGAGAAGAAGACCATCCCTTCTTAGATAGAATTTTTGATGCTATTGATGAGTCAGGACTCCTACCTTCAGCTGGGCCCATGGGAGAACATTGGCCTGCAAGATACTGGAATGCACACTTTGGCCGCAGAAATATTGCAAATACTACAACTGCACCAGCGGGATCTGTGTCTGTTTTGACTCAAACAACAAGCGGTATTGAACCCGCGTTCATGCTTCACTATACTCGTCGCAAGAAGATTAATCCAAATGATAAAGACGCAAGAGTTGATTTTGTTGATGACTTAGGCGATAAGTGGTCAGAGTTTTCAGTTTATCATCATGGGTTCAAGCAATGGATGAATGCTTTGTTGTTAAATGATGAGACTGAAGAAACTGATGCATTGATTGCTAGAAGCCCTTATGCAGGTGCAACAGCAAATGAAATTGACTGGGTTTCTAAGGTAGACTTGCAAGCAGCAGCTCAAAAGTGGGTGTGTCATGCAATTTCAAACACTACAAACCTTCCTGCCGATATTGATGTAGAAACTGTTAAGCAAGTTTATATGCGCGGATGGGAAAGCGGATGCAAGGGTGTAACAGTCTATCGTGACGGTTCTCGTTCTGGCGTACTTGTTAGCAGCGAGCATCCTAAGCCTACAGATCGATCGGATATGAAGTTTGTTGATAATACAGCTCCTAAGAGACCAAAATCACTTCCTTGCGAAATTCATCACGCGACTATTAAGGGCGAAAAATGGACGATTCTAATTGGATTAATGGAAGGGCGCCCATACGAAGTTATTGGTGGTTTAAGCAAGTATGTAGAAATTCCAAGAAAACATAGATTTGGTGAGTTGCGGCGACGTCAGAGAAAAACAATGCTTTCTAAGTACGATTTGCATTGTGGGTCTGATGAAGAAGCATTTACAATCAAAGACGTAGTATCTGTCTTTGACAATCCAAATCACGCAGGGTATACCCGAACAATTTCACTTGCGCTGCGCCATGGTGCTCCAATTCAGTATGTTGTTGAACAGCTTCAAAAAGATAAAGAAGCTGATCTTTTCAGCTTTAGTAAAGTTATCGCTAGATGCTTGAAAAATTACATACCTGATGGTACAATAGGAGGAGATAAGACTTGTGCTAACTGCGGCGCAGAAAACAGTCTAGTTTACCAAGAGGGTTGCGTTACTTGTAATTCTTGCGGAAGCAGTAAGTGTTCATAGTGCAAAGGAGTTATAATGCTATGGAAATTTAAGAGTTCAAGCTTGCTAAAAGAATTTGAGCTTAGTCAAAACCCGGTTATCGTTGTTGTTAATAAATTTGATGAGCAAGCTGCAGATGACTTTAGAAACAAGTTTTCTATGGCTCAAAGCACTGGTCAGCAAGTCATTCCTGTTGTAATTGACTCTTACGGTGGTCAAGTATACTCACTTATGTCTATGATTGCTACTATTAGAGCCTCGCCTCTTCCTGTTGCAACAATTGCTGAAGGGAAAGCTATGTCTTGTGGCGCTGTTCTTCTTACATGCGGAGAAGAAGGAATGCGCTTTATGGATCCGGATGCAACTGTTATGATACACGATGTAGCATCAGGACAGTATGGCAAAAACGAAGAGATAAAAGCGTCAGCAGCTGAAACTGATAGATTAAACAAAAAAATCTTTCAGATTATGGCAAGAAATTGTGGCAAGCCTGATGACTACTTCTTAAAAGAAATACATAATAGAGGACACGCTGACTGGTTTTTAGAAGCAGACGAATGCAAAAACATTGGTATGGTTAATCATGTAAGAGTACCTACTTTCAATGTTAGAGTTGATGTTTCTATAGACTTTGAATAAAATTACTTTTATTGTGTAAGACAGTACTTTAAATAGTGCTGTCTTTTTTTATTTTCTATCATATTTAATAAAGGAGAAAATATGTTTAAAGAAGAATTAATGTTGTGTGTTGCATCTTTTAAAGCCGCTGAGTTGTGGATGCATTCTGCGCACCATCTAACAAAAGGTCCGGCGTTTATTTCTACGCACGAAATGCTTTATGGAAGAATATATGAAACAATCTCGGATGACTTTGACAAAGTTGTAGAAAAACTAGTTTATTCTATGCAAGATGAAGATTTTGCATGCCCAGTTATGCTATCTTCAAATGCAGCAAGTATACTTTCAAAATATGATTCTCCTTCAAACTTAGATGAAAAAAGTATTTCTATGATGGCTTTAGTTTTGTTAGTTGATCACATGCGTGGCGTCGAAACACTTCACAGCATATTAAAGTCAGCAGGAAAATTAACTTTAGGAATGGAAGACTTTTTAGGCTCAGCTTATAATCAATATGAGTCTTATGCGTATATGTTAAATCAACATATCAAGATTTAATAATTATAATTTTTTTGTAAGATTAAATCAGTTAAGTTAGGTTAAGTTTAAAATGACAGCAGTTAGAGTTACAGAGTCTTCAGGCTCTGCAGGAACTATACAAGTATCGTCTGGTAACGGTGGTTTTAAACCGGGAAGAATAGTTGCAGGAAACAATATTACTATTTCTTCAAGCGCTGAAGGTGTGTTTGAAATAACTTCAACTGCAACCGGTTCTACAACTAATGTTATTGGTACACCATCAGACGGTTCATATTCCGGTGGTTTGTTTTCTAACTTTTCTCCTACGACTACCATTGCGGATGCAATTGATCAAATAAATGCAATATTGTCTTATGTTGCTCCAGAACCTGCGCCCAGTCTAACCACAGTTAGTGCAAGTAATGTAGGTGTATCTGCTAGATTATCATTTGGTGTAGATAACGAAATAGATACTTATGCTCCTGTAGGTAGTATTGTTTTAGGGTCTGCCAACATAAATGATACGTTTCAATTTGATTTTTCAAGAGACAATAAAAGACTAGGTGTATTTGACGGAAGTGTATCTATTGTTGGCACACTTAATGACAGCGTCCCTTCTAGATCACCAAATTACACATCAGACGCTTTTGGTTCTGCAGAATCAGGTTATCTTAAACTTGAATTAAATGGAGAAGTTATTCATCAAGTTGATCTTTCTTCTGATGTCGGTGTTGGTGCACCAGGATCAGGAACAGGTGAATATTTAAATGCTTCAGGTTCTGGCTTTACTAATCTTTCAGCAACCGGATCAGCTGTAGATGAGGCAGGCAGAGTTTTTGATTCAATTTTGCATAGAACAGCAAAATTTAAAATTCATAGCAATGATCAAGTAAATGGCTGGAATTACGCAAGAATAATTCATTCCCTGCCCACAGCTAATCTAGTGACAAATTATATTGAATGGGTAAATGATGACAACAGTGAGCAGATTGAAATAGAAAATGCTGGATTAGACTTGACTTTGAGTGGTTTAAGAACTGTATCCGGAGTAAAATATTATACGTCAGGTACTTATGTATATACATCTTCAATAAATAACGCTTATAAAAACATATTCTCAACTGAGAATATTAATACTTTGGGTTCTAACTTAACAGCAGGCACTTATCCTTTTCCAGAATTAGGTGCAGGAGAAAATCAAAATAAAATTATTAACTTTGTATCAACTGGAAGCATATCTGGTACACGAATAATAGGAGGTTCTGCAGGTATCACTCTTGAAGTGCCTCACCCGCTAAAAGGGTATTTTTCTGGAGGCGAAGGATCTAGATCGGGAATACTTTTTTATAATGTTGAAAATGAATCCACAGAAACAAAAGAAACTTTCATAGAGGAAAATTATAGATTAATTTCAGGCAGCTATGATAACCAAAATGATATTTTGAGTGGGGCTTGGAATTCTTCCATACAGATGACA
>JAEORY010000355.1 GCA_016840645.1 Candidatus Borrarchaeota archaeon
AGACAAGATATGCTGAAAAAACTGCTGACTATGTCCGATGATGAACTTTTCGTCGTCAAAAAGGTTGATATCAAGGTGGTACCAGAGAGAGCAAGGATTCATAATTCAGTTAAATGTTCAAAATGCGATCTCATGGTCATGGAAACTAGAGCAAGGGTTTTAAATGACAAATTTTACTGCATCCCTTGCTGGGAACGAGAACTTGCCGGTGAATGAGTTATTGGGAATCTTTTTGTAGTTGTTTGTCCGGTTTTAAAGTATGATTCAAACAGAGTCAACATCAAAGACTAGATTGATTTCTTTTCTTCTAATTGGCACATTATCGATGTTTTTTGCGGAAATTTTTTCCGGTGCGTCTGCAACTCAGCTTTGGTTTATTGATCCTTGGTCGCTCATTGTAACGTGGCCATTATATTTTGCTCATACACTGTTTTTTCTCAATCTTGCCTTTCGAACAAGACGCACCTCACTTCACCAGTTATACTTATTCGGCACATTATTTGCTTTATATGAATCTTGGATCACTAAAGTTCTATGGGCTGGTTATATCGGGCAGGATCCTATACTTGGTACTATAGGTGGAATTGCTATCTTTGAATTTTCGGTTTTAGTGTTCTTTTGGCATCCTTTTTTAGCATTTATTATGCCAATCATGACATTTCAAGTATTTGCATCCGAAAACAAGAGTCCTGAGCAAGTTAATAGAGAAATTATTCCGAATCATTCAAAATATCTTATCCCAAAGAAAAGAAATAAATTGTGCATCATTTTGTTGATCGTTATTGGCTCACTCTTTTTATCTTTAAATACAGGCTATAATATTCCACTAGCAATTGGTGCATCACTAGGAACTGTAGTATTGATTGTGCTTTTTGCAAAACTAGCTCAAAGACAATCGTTTTCAATTCATTCTTTGCAACTTGGAAAAACAGGTTTTATTGTCACTACAGTATATCTGGTAATATTATACGTTGTTACTTTCTTCATTCTACTTCCAGAACGAATTCCAGGTTTCTTACCGATCATTTTAATGGTATTAATTTACTTGGCTATAATTTTGCTTGTCAAGTTTAGTAAACCAATTGAGGATGAAATACCATTAGATGATTCTAACTTCAAAGAACGCTTATTTAATTTCAGAGATTTTCTTATATACAGTGGTTTATTCGTGGGATTATCAGTAGTATTTTGTATTATTCCGCAACCAGTCCCGATAATCATCACTACAATTGCATTTCTTGCAATCTTTCTTTTTGCACCAGTAATCTTCATTTATATGACTTATCGGGCATTAAGAGGATAATAAAGACATAATTTTATTGGTAGACTTGTTCATTAGCACTAATGCCTAGATAGATATTTAGATATAATCTCTTTTGCTTTTATTCAAAGAATAGTGTTTGGGTGATGAGGGTGGTTTACAACATGAACGGAAAAATCTGCATGATCACAGGAGCTAATTCTGGAATTGGGAAAGCAACGGCTCTAGGCCTGGCAGAAATGGATGCAACAGTGGTTATGGTTTGTCGTAATCAAAAATGGGGAAAGGATGCAAAGGAAGAAATTCGTGAAAAAACAGGGAATCAATCAGTTGATCTGTTGATTGCCGATCTGTCATCGCAAAAAGCTATTATACAGTTGATCGCCGATTTCAAGCGTAAATATCAAAAACTCCATGTACTGATTAATAATGCAGGTGTTTTGCTTCAGAATCGTTCAGTGACGATAGATGGAATTGAAACAATTTTTGCAGTTAATTTTTTAGCACCTTTCTTACTCACCAATTTGTTACTTGAGACAATGAAATTAAGTGTCCCTGCAAGAATCATCAATGTCTCTTCAGCTACACATAGCTGGACACATCTTAACTTAGATGACCTTCAGAACATAAAAAAGTATGAGGCATGGACTGCTTATAGCCAATCTAAACTAGCGCTTATACTTTTCACTTACGAACTTGCCAGAAAACTAAACGGAACAAATATAACTGCAAATTGCCTGCACCCTGGTGTTATTGATACTAATATTGGATCTATTAAGCATGTAGAACACCCAATATCCTCAAAATCTTTCAATAAACTTCGCAGGGGTGCGGAAACTTCTATTTATTTAGCACGTTCGACTGAAGTAGAACATGTAACAGGGAAGTATTTCGTAAGGAAAAGCATAGCAAAGTCATCTACTGAGTCATATGACGAAGCAATTGCTCAAAGGTTGTGGCAAATAAGTGAAGAACTCACAAAATTTGATAGCCAATAAGAAAAACTTCATATAGAATAAAAGATAAAACGATAAATTCGCAATAAATTCTTTGTTTTAGCTAATGGAGTGATATAATAATGGAAAAAATCAATATCGGAACTACAGCTTTTGTATATCCCATGCCAATGACGTTGGTTGGTGTAAACGTCGGAGGACGCCCCAATTTTATGGCTGTGGGATGGATAAACAGATGCAATTACAAGCCGCCACTACTAGTTGCAGGCATAAATAAGCGTCATTATACATCAGAAGGTATTCGAGAGAGCGAAACTTTCAGTGTAAACATCCCAAGCATTGAGATGATTGAAGAAACGGATTATTGCGGACTGGTTTCAGGAAGAAAAGCCGATAAGTCAGACCTTTTTGATGTATTTTACGGAGAATTGAAAACTGCTCCAATGATAAAACAGTGCCCAATGAATATTGAGTGCAGACTTTTTGATATCCATGAACTTCCTACAAACAATCTATATATTGGTGAAATTGTGGCAGCTTATTGTGAAGAGAAAATTCTCACCGATGGCAAACCTGATATTAAAAAAATCAATCCCTTCGTTTTAACCATGCCAGATAATAGTTTTTGGACCGTTGGGGAATATCTAGGTAAAGCGTGGGGAATCGGCAAGAAATTAAAAAAGGAGTAAAATGAAATGAAAGTTGTCGCATTCAATGGTAGTGCACGTAAGGATGGAAATACTGCTATTCTCATAAAATATGTTTTTCAAGAGCTTGAGAAAGAAGGTATTGAAACTGAGATGATTCAACTAGCTGGTAAGAAAATCAATGGTTGTATCGCTTGCTACAAATGCTTCGAGAATAAGGATAAGCACTGCTCCGTGAAAAATGATATAGCTAATGAATGCATTGAAAAAATGCTTGATGCTGACGGCGTAATCTTGGGTTCACCTACTTACGTTGCGGACATAACCTCTTAAATGAAAGCATTAATTGATCGTGCTGGACTAGTTGCAAGAGCAAATGGTGATATGTTCAAGCGTAAAATCGGTGCTGCAGTTGTTGCTGTTCGACGAGCAGGATCGATCCATGCCTTTGATTCTATCAACCATTTCTTCCTAATTGGCCAATGGATAGTACCGGGCTCCAGTTATTGGAACATGGGAATAGGTCGTAACAAAGGAGAAGTTGAAAAAGATGAAGAGGGCTTAAACACGATGAAGGTGCTTGGTCAAAATATGGCTTGGTTGTTGAAGAAAATACAAGGGTGAACTACCACCCTACAAGTAGGCTGGCTTCCTGAATCATCCATTCCCCAACGGGATATGTCAAACAGGCTCGACGGGCAGTCCCTGCCCTGATGATGAGCGTGATACTCCATAGTAGGTTGATCGCTGTAACACCGAGATTGCAGAGTTATGATCTCGTGCCAAATCAAGTCCACAGTAAGGACAGCTGTGGATCCGTGTTGCCAGTGTTTTCGGCACAAGTTTACCGCACTTACTACACAGTTGTGTGGTGTTATAGGCACTCACATACTCTACCAGAATACCAGCTTCCTCCGCTTTGTACTCCGTAAAACACATGAGTTGCCCCCAGCCTGCATCACTAATCGACTTTGCCAAATGATGGTTCTTCACCATGTTGGTAATCTGTAAGTTTTCATACACAATCAGGTCATAGTCATCGACCAGTGTTCGACTGAGTTTATGATGAAAGTCCTTTCGCTGATGGCGTATTTTCCGGTGTACCCGTGCCACCTTTTTGTTCTGCTTGTGACGGTTATTTGACCCTTTCTGCTTCCTATCTTTTCTTCGCTGCTCTTTGGCTACTTTCTTCTCCGAGTTTCTCAACCAACGGGGGTTATCTATGGTGTCTCCATTATCTAACGTCAGTAAACTCTTCAACCCCACATCCACCCCTATCGCCTTCTGTATCTCCCTCTGCTGAGAGCGGGGAGCAGGGTCAGGAAGTGTTACTGCAAAACAGGCATACCAGTGGTCGACATCGCGTGTAATGGTACAGGTCTTGATCACGCCTTCAGCGGGGATAGGGCGGTGTAATTTAATCGTGATACGTCCGATTTTCGAGAGCCGGAGTTTCTTCTTGTGGTAATCGAGGACGAACCCACTTTGCGGGTACGTGAAGGAATCATACCGGTATTTCCCTTTAAAGCGTGGGTAGCCTGCATGTTCCCCCTTTTTAATACGCCGAAAAAAGTGGGTGAAGGTCTTATCCAATCGTCTTAGTGTATCTTGGAGTACCTGTGAATGCGCTGCCTTCAACAACGGGTTGGTCTGTTTTGCAGCTTTCAAGTGGCTGGCTTGCTCATAATAGCTGACTGTGTGTTGGTGTGTGTGCCAGGCGTCCTTTCGCTCTGCCAAAGCGTTATTATACACACAACGACAGGTAGTAAGCCATTGCGTTAACGTAGCCTGTTGTGCTGTGGTTGGATACACGCGAAATTTGTAAGTCCGTTTCATCACACGCCTCCCTATGTTCCCCTGATATTCATGTCACGAGAGTTACTATCCGCAAAAACCTATTTAAAGTGGGAGACGCTACGGTGAAAGTGAAACAAGTAAAAAACGCAATTCATCCCCCCAACATGTTGAGGGGTCTTCTTGCGGAGAAACGATAAAAGGAATAATGTGGTGAAAGAAATTAGTACAAACATAGACCCTTTTGGGGCGAAGGATATTA
>JAEORY010000356.1 GCA_016840645.1 Candidatus Borrarchaeota archaeon
ATTAACTCCGCGGTGCGAAATATGAGTAAAGACAGAATGAAGTATAAGACGAAATATCTTTTAGAGAATAAAGAGAAACTCTCCAAAATAACAAAAAACATGCGTGTTTTCTCTCTGGTGAGTTTGATTCTGCCACTTGCGGGATATATTGCAATTGCCACATTTATTCAACTACCGTCAAGTTTTACCTTTGATTGGGAACCTCTCGTAGCTGTTACAGGATTAACCGGGGCGTCAATTTTCCATCTATTATGGATGGTTGTAGCTAATAAGGGCGTTGAAATTGAGTTTAAGAAAGACCCTCTCTATGCCTATTCAAAATGGCTTAGATTACCTTTCTTGGGAGCATCAAGTATAATCTGGGGAATTGTAGCGTATTTATTTTACGGCTTCGTCTGGGGACTTATCATCATTTTCTTAACGATATACATCTTTTTGTTTATAATTCTGTTTAAATACAATGCCGGCTATTACGACTGGGTAGAAAAGATTCTGAATATTGCTGAGAAAAGAGACAAAAGATTGCAGAAACAAGAAGATAGAAGAAAGAGGAAGCGATAGCATAAATACTTCTATTGAATTATGTGTTCCTACAATCAGAGTAGCGTCTTATACAAGTGAAATATGTACCGTTCCTTTCATAATAGACATCTCTTACAGAGAATAGTGTCTATCCACCAGGATACAAACCGGAGTGGAGGCCCCGCTAGGACGGTTGAGCGGGATACCTGCCGCCATATAGGGTGCAGGCCTTGTGTGAACGAAGGAAACGGTAATTCGCTGGCGGCCTTCCCTCCCGCAGAATCGACGGTGTACGGAAGTGCTGGGCTGAAGTCCGTGAAGTGGTCCCGGGGCGAATGGTTAAACCGCCGGGTGCCTTACCTTACAATCGATTCTCACTTCTATAATGGCGGAGCTGCTTTATAAACACCGCGCCTCACCTGTGCCACTGGCGGAGTTCCTTGACCTAGGAAGATAGGTCTACAGTTGGGTATATTTGACTATAAAATCACTAACTGTTATCCACCCAGAAACCTTTTACTTTTTAATTTGATATACATAGTTGTGGGGAGATTTGCGAAAATACTTGGAGGCTTCATGCTGCTAACTGAATTATTTGAAAGGATTTTCAGGGACGGTAAACCACATCCCTCATTTGGAAAAGCCCATATTCTAATAGTTCTTCTCTACATAGGTTCAAAAGAGCCGATAGGACGCTATAAACTTTCAAAAGAACTTGAGATAAGTGATTCAAGCGTTCGGACTATTATTAAATATCTTAAAGAGATTGGACTTGTGAACGCCATTCCAAAGCAAGGCCATGTATTAAGTAGCGAAGGAATGAAGCTTGTTGAAGAAATAAAAAAGGAACTTATTGAAATCAGAACAGATTTAAATTTAAAGGAACTTACGATTGGAAAGTTCGATACAATCTGTCACTTAAGAAATGCCTCTTTGAAAGTGAAAACCGGCGTAGAACTGAGAGATGAAGCAATAAAAGTGGGTGCTGACGGTGCTACAACGATTATATTTGAGAAAAATAAGTTATTTATTCCTCCAGAACCAATAGAGGACCTTAGAAAAACAAATGAAGATTTTTACAATATGCTGACTTCTAATTTTGACCTCCAAGAGGGCGATGTTCTGATTGTAGGTACAGCGTCTGATCGGAAAAAGGCAACAGAAGCCGCAATTGCGTCTGTACTAACCTTAATTCTTCCCTAAAGAATTTAAAGAAACTCAAACATTCACAAAAAAAAGTGCAAATGTACAGATATCAAACAAATATTCAGTCTAGATATCAAAAAATAAATAAGAAATTTAAAAAAACGTGTTTGGCTACGAGAATTTAATGTTCGTATGGGTCTTAATCGCTTCTAATAGTACTGGATATCCTTTGATCGTGAAGTTAAAACTAATTTTATAAGGATCTTTCTCTGTAACTAGAGTCACGATTTCTCCTGCTCCATATCGCGAAGCGACTACACGTTTTTTGACGTCAGTCACTTCAGACCAAGGAACTTTTATGATTTTTCTTCCTCTATGATATGTAATCGCATCATCATCTACTTCAATATTTACTGAAAACGCTCTGTAAATAAATACCGAGTTAATCAAGGCAAGAATTCCGATTGCTACAAAGATAACTTGCGAGAGCGGTGTGAAAAATACTGGTTGTTCTGCTGCTGGTCTACTAGTTAGTACTTCTAGCCAGCGAGTAGTTGATATGGTACTTTGTGGAGTAAAGAAAAAGGATCCAAATCCTAAGATCAGAAGAACAATTCCCGCACCTGCAGCGAGCAGCGTCCACTCTAATTTCTCAAACGTTTTGTAAGAAAAGGTCTGTGACATCTTTATATTCCTCCGTTTAGTTTTCTATTAAAAAAATAGTGATGAAAAGGATATAAACTTGTGTGTTTCGGCCAATTTTCAGAAGTACTTTAGTTTTCTTGTCTAACAAGACATAAAGCGCAATATTATCTCTGAAAATTACAATAATGTATGCCTCTAGGTCGGACACCAAAAATTACTAGATAATGTGGGATAAAACGCAACAAAGGTTCCACATTAATGTGATGAACTCTGCATTCTAACACAAATTAGCTATATTGATCGTGTCTAAAATTTCACTTTTGTATGAGTGCGGATTGCCTGCATTATCTCTTCATAACCTGTGATCTTTGAATTAAAGGTTATTATATGAGAGTCTGTCTCAGTAGCAATCGTGACTAATTCAGTTGCTCCAGCTCGCACTCCAGCGGTTACACGTTTTTTGACGTCAGTCACTTCAGACCACGGCACACTTACCGTCTTGTCTCCTCTTTGATACGTTATTGTCGCATCGTCGATTTTAATGGTTGTCGAACCTGCTCTATAGATTAGTACAGCAAAAATTAGGGCGATAATTCCTAAGATCACAAATATCACTCGTGAGAGCGGGGTATAAAACGTTGGCTGTCCTGTTGCACTACCAGTTAACACTTCTAACCAACGGGTAGCTGATACCGATCCTTCTTGGGGAACAAACATTGGAAGTCCCACGCCTAAGAGAAGAAGGACTATACCTGCACCTGTAGCAACAAAAGCCCACATAAGTCTATCTATTATAGGATAAGTATATGCTTTTTCCATTTAGCTCATCTCCTAAATCTGTCTCATATAGAAATTGGCACGCGATAAATATAAATCTGTGTGTAGCGGCTAATTTCAGAGATTCTTTTTTTTAGCGATGCAGAGTTGGTTATTCTCCCCAAGATAGGGAATGAGCAAGACAGTCGCCAAAGAGTTTCATTTTATTAAAAATTCTGATTTATATGCCTTAATTTGTTTTGTTAGAAATTTATCGAAAAATTGATTTTAGATGAAAGGTGTAAAGAGCAGCATGCACACTGTCACAGCATAACTTAATTTGAGATAGAAAAACATACCGACTCTTGAGATTCGTTTGGAATCGGATAAGCCATTTTGAAAATGATAAGAGGATTGAGAAAGATGAGATATGCAACCCCTTTACAAAAATGAAATAATGAAGAGGTAATTAGGAGAGAAGTATCTTTGCTTTTCTCACGGCATCCCATGCATCATCTCCATAAGCATCGGCGCCCATCTCGCGAGCAAGTCGGTTATCCAGGGCTCTACCACCGACAAGAACCTTGACAGTATCTCTTATACCCACGAATTCCAATGCCTCAATAGTTTCTTTGATTTTATCCACCGTAGCACTTAAGAGTACGGACATGGAGATAATATCTGGCTTTTGTTCTTTTATCGCATCGACAAACTTTTGTGGAGACACATCCACTCCAAGATCAGTGACCTGAAAGCCTGCAGATTCTAACATTGCGATGACAATATTCTTGCCGATATCGTGTAAATCACCTGCCACTGTGCCGATGATGATTTTTCCAGCACTAGTTTTGGCATCCTCAACCTTTAATAGAGGCTTAATTGTCTCCATGCATTCCTTCATAAGCGTAGCGGCCATAATTAATTCACTGAGAAAAAACTCACCGTTTTCATATCGTAATCCGACGTCCTCCATTCCTTTTCCTATGCCATCTCGAATGATTTTTTCGATTGACATATTTTCTTCTATAGCTTTTTCTAGTGTAGCTTTGAGAGTCGACTCATCTAAACCCGCTAAACTTTCTGCAATTGTTTTCATCACATCGCTCATAAAAATCACCTCTTACAATTTTTGAAGTGGATAGCGTCCGTATTTTCTCCCCTCATCTATCATCCATAGGACATTCTTAGTATCCACTACACTGTGCAGACTATTGCTATCTGCGAGTATAAAGCCCCCACCTGCTGCCGCTTCATCGATGCATCTTCTAACATCCTTGCGTACATCCGCTTCAGTTCCTTGTACCAAAATTTCACCACAATCGACATTTCCACGCAAGAAGAACTTATCACCATATCGTTCATGTTGTTTCATGTAGGCCATACTCATATATGGTGGCTCAATAGGATGTAATCCATTGATACCTATTTCGATGAAATCGTCAAGAAGAGGGTAGTCAACAGTTATTGATTTTATAGACAACTATACTCAATGGTATTCAAATCTTACGCGGGTGCGTTACTATTGTGGTGTCCCGAAGAGTGTGGTGTTTATAAAGCAGGATCTCTTCTATAGGAGTGAGAATCGATCATACGCTGAGGATCCCAGCGGTTTAAAAATGCGCCCTGGGATCACTTCAAGGCCTGCAGTCAGGCACTCCCGTACATTTTCGATTCTGCGAGAAGGCTGACAGCCAGCTATCGTTTCGTTCACACAAGGCCTGCACCCTATATGGCGGCAGGTATCCCACTCAACCGTCCTAGCGGGGACTCTACTCACGTTCGTATCGTGGGTGGATAGGCACTATTCCTCGTAATAGATGTCTATTA
>JAEORY010000357.1 GCA_016840645.1 Candidatus Borrarchaeota archaeon
ATTTCGAACGCCTGATCAATTCCTGAGCGTATGTTGCTAACGAAATGTCTCTGCTTAACTCAGGATTTTCTGGAATCCATTCTTCAATATTAGAGGGAACGCTAGGTAATTCAGCCTCACGATCTAATTTTTCAATATAACGGGCCTTAAGTTTTTCTGCCCTTAATCTGGCTTTTTTATCAGGATTTCGAACTTGAAAAGCAGTAATATCGTAAAAAAAAGTACAGAACGGACACGGGCATCCATCAGATACTCTAACCTTGTCTGTAACAATAAAAGATGTGGTCAAGAAAGATGTAAATAAATATGCAAATGGTTCGATTTCTGATTCTGCAGGCCTAGCATCATGAGGAAATTCTCCAAAATGACGACTAATCCACGCAAAACACCCCTTATAAAAAGAGACTTTCTCGTGTACTTCGTCGAAGAGCGTGTGTTCCTTCGATCTTCTTCCAAAGTCTTTTAATTTCTTGTTTAGCCACAAGAACAGATTATAACTTTTTTGGTGTAATTCAATAACTTTTTTTAACTCGTTTGGATCGAACATTGTGTTTCCTTTATTATGTATTATATAACAAGGAAGAATAGTATAAAAAATTCCTTATTGTCCAATTTTGATAATAATGTGATCCGATTCATGCATGAAAATTACAAATTTTATCGAGATCGTACATTTTCATAGACTTTCAATTAAAAATCACCAATTTATTTAATTATCGCCAATTTACTTAACCATATTTAATAGTACATGCAACATAATAAAGATTGAAACTATTGGAGGATTAAGTTAAAAAGGTGAATAGCTTGTCTGAAAATCAGACCAACGAGAAATCTATAATCGGAGCTTTCGTGTGCCGCTGAGGAATTAACATTGCAGGGATTTTAGACGTGCCAATGATAGTTGAAGAGTTAAACAAGCTTGAAGGTGTAAAAGCATTCGAATACCTTTCAATTTGTACAGAAGGAGGATCTACCTACATAAAAGAACAAATTGTCGATTCCAAATTATCGAGAATTGTTGTTGCTGCTTGTACTCCAAAAACTCATCAACCTGTGTTTCACGCAATATTAAAGGAAGCAGGATTACCGCCAAGATATCTAGAATTCGTTAATATAAGGGAGCATTGTAGTTTTGTTCATCAACAGGAGCGCCCAAATGCAAACCAAAAAGCTATAGAACTCATTAGAGCAGGTATAGCAAGAGCGCGACTTTTAGAGGACGTACCAACGAAGACTGTTCCTGTAACTCCAGAAGCGTTAGTGATTGGAGGAGGAATTGCTGGATTGAGCGCTGCCATTGACTTAGGTGATGCGGGGTATAAAGTCCATTTAGTCGAGAAAAATACGACGATCGGAGGGCGAATGTCGCAACTTGACAGGACATTCCCTACTGATGATTGTTCAATATGAATTCTCGGTCCAAAAATGCTTGAAGCCAACCGCCATCCTAACATCAACATAATGTCATATAGTGAAGTCGTTAATGTTGATGGATATATTGGCAATTTCAAGGTTCAGGTTAAGAGAAATGCGCGATTCGTGAACGAGAGTAAGTGTACAGGATGTGGCTCATGTACTGACAACTGTCCAATTTACGTGCCTAATTACTTTGACGAGAATCTATCAGCAAGAAAAGTAATTGACATTGCTTTTGCTCAAGCAGTACCTGCCATTCAAGACATTGTTAGAGAGTCCTGTGTAGAATGTTTTGCATGCGTTGATGCATGTGAAAATGATGCAATTGATTTCAGCATGAAGGATGAAATCGTAGAGCTTGACATAGGAACCATAATTGTTGCTACGGGGTGGGATATCTACAAAGGACCAGACTATGGATATGGAACATACGAAAATGTGATAACTCAGATTGAACTGGAGAGAATCATAGCACCAAACGGACCTACTTACGGACACTTGATTCGACCATCGGATAGAAAAAGACCAACAAAGATATTATTTATCAATTGCGTTGGTTCAAGAGACATGAAAACACACGAATATTGTAGCGTTGTGTGCTGTAATCTATCTCTTAAAAATTCAAAACTGATAAAGTCAGAATATCCCGATTCTGAAATCATGTGTACATACATTGACATGCGATGTGCAGGAAAAGACTATGAAGAGTACTATAGAAGATCCAGGAGCGCTGGAATTTTGTTTGTAAAAGGTCTTGTAGGAAGCATTACAGAAGATCCCCTGACCAAGAATTTACATGTCCAAATGGAACCCGTAGGAACAGATGCAGTTATTAATGCCGAATTCCACATGGTCGTGTTATCTTCGGGTTCATTACCATCACAAGGGACCGTAGAAATTGCCAGAGTCATGAACATGGAAAAAAGTCCAGATGGATTCTTAAAAGAATTTCACGCTCGACTCGATCCAATAAGCACTAAAGTCCCTGGTATATTTTTAGCAGGTTCTGCTCAAGGTCAGAAAACGATTGAGCTTGCCGTTAGCCAAGCAAAAGGAGCAGCGTCATCTGCAGGGATACCAATGGGTAAGGGAGAATACACGATGGAATTAATTCGTGCAACTCCTTCTGATGAGCGATGCGCTAAATGTTATAAATGCATTGAAGCGTGTCCTTATAGTGCGATTTCGATAAACGAAGCAGGAAGTATTGCTGTGGATATCATACTGTGTAGAGGTTGTGGAACTTGCGCAGCGATTTGTCCATCCAAGGCAATTGATTTGACAAATTTTAAAGATGTGCAATATGTAGCACTTATTGACGAATTACTACCGATCGAGGAGTAAAGAGGTGTAGAAAATGGCAGAAGAAGAAAATTTTAAAATTATTGCGTTTTTGTGTTGGAAATGAGGCTACGGTTCTGCTGATATGGCAGGAACAATCCGAGCACAATATCCTTCCTCATTAAGAACGATCTTAGTCCCTTGTACAGGTAGAGTAGATGCAGATGTCGTCATGCGATCCTTTGGAAGGGGTGCTGACGGAGTAATGATCGTCGGTTGATACCCTAAGGAATGCGATTACGAAACGGGCAATTACTTCGCATATCGGCAGGTCGATTACTTAAAAGAAGTGCTCAAAACTGCAGGGATCGATGAAAGGAGACTAAAAATGGGTTATTGCACTGCAGCAGAAGGTCAAAAATTCCAAAAAGAAGCAACACAATTCGACAAGGAAATAAAAGAACTCGGGCCAAGTCCTTTCAAGTCGAAGGGCGGCAGCACGAAGAAAGAAGCGAAAGCTTAAAAAAATGTGTTAACTAATGATGCTGGACTAAAAAATATGAGAGTCCAGCTGAAGAAATGGGAGCCCCATTAACACATCAAATAAATTTTTAAAAAGAATTTTAAAATAAGTATGATAAAAATAAACATTGTTAGAAATAAGAGAATTAAATCATAATTATAATAGTAAATAAGTGGAAATACATGGATTCTAAAGCTGAATACTTGATTAAAATAGAAGATTTTCCAAAATTATTGAGTTCATTATTAAAAGAGAAGGTAATTGATAAATTACTCAGTGCTGAAACGAAAATCAACGCCAAGACAAAAGAAGAAGATCGATTTACTGTCGTGCCGAAAGTCGTTGAAAAAGCAGAAGATCTTAAAGATTTTCCTTTATCTAATTTAATTGCATACGGATATGCGAGAACTGATTCGGCATCAAAATATTTACATAAATCCCTTGATGGCGCAAAGAACGAAAAAATCGGTCTTATTGCACGACCGTGTGATACGAGAGCCATCATTGAACTGGCAAAAATCAAACAGATTAACTTGGATAATCTATTCATTATAGCCATTGAAGATAGAGGAATGCTTCCTAAAGCTGGTCGAGATATCAAGAAGGTTAAAGATGTCGATCCTGCAAAAATAGTAAGAGAAAAAGTCGGTGATAATGGTCTTATTGTAAAAATGGAAGATGGAAGCATAAAAGAACTAGATCTAACCGTTTCAGAAAATTGCCTTAGATGCGTGCGAAAATTACCTGTCATCGCTGATCTGTCCATAACCGATCTCGGGATCCCCATTGATTCTAACGAGATCATCCTTAAGATCTTCTCTGAAAGAGGTAGTGAAGTGTTGGACAAGTCGGGAATCTCAAAGAAAAATGTTTCTGGTGATACTCACAAGAAGAAATATGACGAGATCATCGAGAAAGCCAAGGCAAAAAGAGCTAAAGACCTCGAAGAATGGGCAAATACGCCTCAAGCAGAGAAGATCGAACGACTTCAGAAATGTACCATGTGCAATATGTGCATTCGAGGTTGCCCAGTATGTTATTGCGTTGATTGTATTCTTCAGATAAAGCGAAAGGAGAAGACCATCAATAAAGAAGCATACCAACTAACCAGAATTGCTCACGTGGCAGATCGATGTGTTGAGTGCGGGAACTGTGCGAATAATTGCCCCCAGAACTTGCCGCTTTCGCTGTACTTCCAGTCCTTAAATGAGGCGTTTAAAGAAAAATTCGGTTATACCCCAGGAGAAAACATCGATGACACGCCTTTCAGGAGCGCTAAAGCGATATCAAAAATGCAATTAGAGAAGGTCTAATTCATCACCATTTTATTTGTGAAAATTATATATAATAATATTGAATATTAAGAGTAAAAAAATAGGATAAAGTGATTATTAATGAGCTTGCCGTCAAAAAAAGCCATTCAAGTTGATGAAAACACCGTGATTTACGAGTATAAAATGCTCAATCACGATCAACAGCTAGTTTATCATGAGGACAAGTGCGTAGAGTGTGGATTTTGCCATCGAGTTTGTCCCGTAACAGTATCTATTTACGACGAAGTGTTAAAAAAGACTGCGATTGGCACGCCAGAAGAAATGGGCATAGAATCAAACAAGAAGATCGTGGTCGATACAGAAAAGTGT
>JAEORY010000358.1 GCA_016840645.1 Candidatus Borrarchaeota archaeon
AGTATAGTTATCACAACGTACTACATAAATGAGTTTTCGCTGCCCTGTGTTTTTATCCTTCCAGTAGCCCGGAGGTCGTACTCTGGTGATATGAGGTGGGAGGGTTCCCGCCTTTTTCTTCTTTAACAAGGCGAAAAAGGACTTCCAGGCCTCATTGTTCTTTCTAATGATTTGTTGTGCACTTGCTGAACCGATTACCTTTTTGTAGTGGTGATAGACCTCATCGCTAGTCCAATCCATGTGATGGTTGAAAAATGACTGGCGTCGCTTATAGGTGAGCTGATTCCACATACAGGCACAGGCATCCGCTCGCCTGAATAACTCCAACTCTTGTTCTTTGGTGGGACGTAACTTAAAGATATTAGTCCTTCTCACGGTTGAAGCCTCGGGTAATAAGAGAGCCACCAGAACTATTTAACGGTTAGGGGGACCGTGATGAAGGTGATGAAAGTGAACACCGCACACTACCGCAATTCAGCCCACCCCTGAAGGAGTGAGCTTTCTTGCTCAGCTACCTGTAAATAGAAAAACCTCATTCAAAGGAATTCAGTTCATAAGCGCATGTCTTTCCGCCAGCAGCTTGGCACTCGATTTGATTACAATCGGCAGGGAAGCCTCTGAGTTTCATCACGCCTGTAAATATACCTGGAACAATACCACAGTATTTTAGGTCTTTCAAGTCATCAGATAATGTGATACCTCTACAAAGAAAGCAGTTATCATCTTCAAAGCGGATTACTTTGCGTTGCGGATCGTATATTACATTTGTAAAACTATTTCCTGAATAGAATTTGTAAGCTAAAGACAATGTATCTTTAAATTTTTCAAAGGAAGGGGCATGTTCTTTCATTTTTTCTGCGTAACCCATGAGAAGTGTTGTTGTCATCCTTTCTCCAAGATCTTTGATATCTGCGTTTGTTTTCTCAATGTCACCCTCATTTTTTGCTAAGAATGTATCGACAATACCAGCAATTGTCGCTTGATATAATTCAAGACTTGTTTTTTTCGTCTTTAATTTATAACCCAGCCAACCCTTAACACCCATGTTTCTAACCTCATCGTGCACCTTTAATTCAACTGTAATGTAAAAATCAAAATCCTAAACTCGCAGTTCTCTCAGAGAAAAACGTAATGGGTAAATATATTTTTTTTGGTGTTAAGAGGGGGCAATTTGCGATCTTAAAGGTTAATTAAAATATCTCCTTTGTATCTATGATGCCTCTTTTCTTCAGGTTTAAACATATTGTCATAACTTTGAAGACCAATATGTTCAAAAGATCAGCAATCTCTGAAATTGAACGTTCGCCATTTACAAGATTTAAAATTTGGCTTTCTTCCAACGAGACTTTAATTTTGTCCTTCTTTAAGGAAATCGGAATCAACTTCTTTTTTTGACTTATTGTTTTGTCAACAAATTGCCTGATGATCTTATCGACTTCTTCATCAAATCCTTTTAAGTTTTTAAGGGGTAATTCTGTGATGAACAGAGCTTCAGGGATGCCACTTATTTTTTCTTTTACTAATTTTAATAACTGCAGAATTGCAGTACCAGCCCAGTTTCTATCTTCTGGATCGATCACCAGTGCTACAGTTACATCAAAATCAGGATCTCCGCTAAAAGTAATCAAAAATTTCTCGGTGTCAATTTCTTTGATTTCACTTTCGTCGCCAGTCATCGTTTTCCCGAAAGATTGTATCGCAGAAAAGAAGCCGGAAACGATGAGAGGATCTTCTTGAGATATGGAATGATAATCCTTGTAATACAAGAGTTCGCCAGTTGTTTTGTACATGTAAACATTATGAACGACGATAACTATCCCTCACACTTTTCTTCTGTAAATATGCCTCTAAGAGTTAACGATTATCGGTCTCGTTTCTTTTCCGATTTGTAGATAATTTCACATACGTCTAACCATATCTTAGGTTAAGAAAGATTCAAACCAGAGGAAAATATTATGATTTAACTATATGAGTATTATTATGAATTTTTTTTTGTAGGACATACAAGTATGAAGAAATAATGGAATGACCTTAGAGATGCGCTATTCATCAATAAGAAGTCAAAGATAACCAAGAAACTGGATTTGTCAAAAAATTAGAAAAAACTAGTTAGAGAAGGTCCAGATACTATTCCAATTTGTGTTACTATGTTTTGTGTCGAGTGGTTATCATTCCGAATTGAATTCTTCTTTAATACATTTTCTGCAAGCAAATCAATTAATTCCAGTGTTCCAGTGCCATCTTTTGCCGAAGCTTCAATATATTGAAAGCCTTTTGTTTCTGAAAATTCTCTTGCATTTTCAAGAGCTACGACCCGATATTCATCCAAATCAGCTTTGTTACCAACTACAATACCGCTATAGTTGGAAACTGGGACGGACTTGTGAACCTCATCAAGCCAATTAACTAAATTGTTAAAACTCTCTTTATTTGTAAGATCGTAAACGTACACTATTAATTGAGAACCCTTATAAAATGAACCTCGCACAGATTCGAAGCGGGGCTGCCCGCCTAAATCCCAGATACACAGGTTTATCTTTATGCCATTATCTCGTTCTGTAGAATGAACAACGATGTTTACACCGATAGTCATTTTATAAGCTTCCATGAAACTCGTCTTACCAGTGAATGAATTAACTAGACTGGTCTTTCCGACAGTTCCATCTCCAACGAGTGCGATTTTGGCCTGAATAATTACCACCATATATCCCCCGCGGGCGCGCAATAAAGGGAAGACTGTAGCGTCTTGAGTGTAACTATGATAAATTCGAGTTTTAAGTTTTCTAGAAAAACTATCCACAATTAAATTTCCAGATGTGAGAAGGCGTTTTACCTAATCCAGTCATGTCTTAAAAAAATCGAGGTCAAATAGAGTTGGTATAATCGGCTTAGTTCTACACATACAGGCTGCTGTTAAGATAATGTATCAAGTTCCACTAATTCTTGTGAAGGGTGTATAAAGACACTATCAATAAGCATTTCAACCAAGTCTGGTATTCCTTTACCATCCTTTGCAGAGGTTTCAAGATACATAAAACCAATTGCTTCAGCGAATGATTTTGCTTCGTCAATATCTACTGCACGAAATTCATCAGACAAATCTATTTTATTTCCAAGTATTATGCCCTTATAAGGTGCATTGCAAGCGCGGTTCACCTCTTCAAGCCAGTTGGCTAAGTTTTTGAAACTGCCCGAAGATGTTAGGTCAAATACTAAAACAATAACCTGTGCCCCAAGATAGAAGGATCCTCTTACAGCTTCGAATCTTGGTTGTCCCCCGAGATCCCAGCAGATAAGCGTCACTTCTGTTCCATTTTTCACACTTTTGTGCACAGAAATATTAGTACCAATTGTCATTTTATATATGGCGGCATACTCCCCTTCGGTAAACCTATTTACAATTGCTGTTTTTCCTACGGCTCCATCACCTGCAAAAATGACTTTTACATGACGTACGCTCAATGAATGACCCCCATGAAAACGCGCTAAATGACTCGGAAATCAGTTTAAACAAAAATATAACATTTATTCTTTTAAGTCTTCTAGCAGATTTTTCCTTATATCTAGTGAAAACATCCGCAATCTTATAATTATTTATAAAACGGTGTAATTAGTGATAGCATTCCACCTTTTATGATAATCATCAATTCTCCCTACTTTTATGAAGGAAGAACCAGCCTTAAGGTTATCGGGCTGTGCGCTCGTCACCGAGTGCAAGACATGCTTCATTAATACCGTTTTACGCAGTATCTCCGCAGTCTTGAAGGATGTTATCCCGCTATGCTTGAAGAGGTCATGGATCATCGACCAGCTACGGTAAGGACTACCCTGTTTCACACGGGGCTCGATGAACTCCCCGACGTGTGAGAGCACCCAATCGTAGATGGCTGGAAGTGCTTCCTTGAAACCCAAGCCTCTTCGAGCTATTACATAACTTGCTAAGTGATGTGTTGACAAATTATGTAATCGCGAATATTTGTATTTCCCGATGAGGGAGGTATATCCGGGAAATACTTTTCGAAAGGACACACAGCGCTTTTTGCACTTTCGCTCTAACAATTGCAAGGCGGTGGTCTTCATATTGCTTAATTTTCGATTGCGTTTTCTGTTATAGGAAAACTCTTGGTCGAATTGTAAATCCTCGACCACGATACCTTTACCTTTATTGATGCAATAATTGACGATTTTATCTATCTTATAGGAAATATAATCATTACGTTTATCTGTTCGATAGCTGTGCAGGTTACAAAACAAGATGCTATGATAGGAAAGTAGTGTACCGTGCTGGTCTACATTGGTTAGAGCCACGAAGTTATAATTGAAATCTAAACCGATGGCGCCATGTTCATAGCCATAACGTGGTGGTGGTTCTGGAATCTCATACGAGACATGGGCAAAGTAACGTACTTCATCCTTGAAAAGCTTTCTTTTCACGGTCACCGTGTATTTATCGGCGTTAAGAATTTTCTGAAACCATTTCTCCTGTACATGATTGACAGACATAGGATAGACCAGCCATTTGCGTCCTTTTTGCTTGGAAAACGTTCGTATCTTAACCGTTTTATCGGGCAATAGCTTGAGGTTCAGGTTTTTCAATCCTTTTTGTTTCTTTCCCACACAACTGAAAGAAGAATCCCGTCGTATCCTGAACTCAGTTCTACTTATTTTGCCAAGGATTCGGTCTCTAAATAATTTCTTAGTCCCAAACACAATGGGTGTAGGCTGTAAAGTGTGTAATTTCGCCATTATCGAGGATCTGCGGGCGTATAAGCCTTTTAACCGCCTGTCGTGTGTATCCCGTTCCTTTATTTTGTTGATTTTCTTGTTAATGGTTTTTAGCTGTTTGGTCATG